>JAJXUY010000116.1 GCA_021782525.1 Acidobacteriota bacterium
GCACCGGCAACATGGAGATCCACCTCGACCGCAAGCTCACCGAGAAGCGCGTCTTCCCCTCGATCGACATCAACAAGTCGGGGACGCGCAAGGAGGAGCTGCTGCTCGACGAGTGGGAGCTCAAGCGCGTGTGGGTGCTGCGCAAGGTGCTCAACCCGCTCTCGACCGTGGAGTCGATGGAGCTGCTCCTGGGCCAGCTCGAGAAGACGCGCTCGAACAAGGACTTCCTGGACTCCATGAGCCAGGCATGAAGACCGTGAACCGTGGACCGTTGACCGGGGACCGCACCCGGACCGAGTCGGACCTTGGATTCTCTCTCTCGGACCACGGACCACGGACCACGGACCATGTGACTCCATCGTGCGCTCGCACATGACCACGGCGGTGGCTGTGCCTCCGGTGGGGATCGTGGGGGTGCAGTTCCTCAACGCGCGGCCGCTGCTCGCCGGCCTGGAGGCCGGCATCGCCGCCCCGTTCCCGTACCGCTTCGAGACCGCCGAGCCTTCGGCGTGCGCCGACCGGTTGGCCGCCGGCGAGGCGATGGCCGGCCTGATCCCGGTGGCGGCGCTGGCCGGCATGCCCGGGGTGCGCGCCCTCGGCGAGGTCGGGGTGGCGGCGCGCCACGAGGTGCGCTCGGTGCTCCTGATCTCGAAGGTGCCGCTCGAGCAGGTGACGGTGCTGGCGGCGCACACCGCCTCGCGCACCTCGGTCGCGCTCGCCCGGCTGCTCCTCGCCGAGCGCTGGCGGGCGCACCCGCGGGTCGTGCCGGCCCGCCCGCCGCTCGCGGCGATGCTGGCCCAGGCGGACGCGGCGGTGATCATCGGCGACCCGGCGCTCGCGGTGCATGGACGCAGCGGCCTCGTCGAGGTCGACCTCGCCGGGGCGTGGGTGGAATGGACCGGCCTGCCGTTCGTCTTTGCCGTGTGGGGGGTCGCGCCGGCGGCGCCGCCGGCGCTCGCCCCGCTGCTCGAACGCTCGCTGACATTCGCTCGCGAGCACTGGGCGGAACTGCTGCCGCGCTGGGCGACCGCGCACGGCGTGGAGCTGGAGGAGACGAGGGTGTACCTGGAGGAGACGCTGACGCACCGGCTCGGCGCGGGCGAGCGAGCGGGGGCGGCCGAGTTCCTGCGCCGCGCGGCGGGCGCGGGGCTGCTTCCGCACTGCGACGAGGTGTGGCGTGACGCCTGAGACGAACGGGGCTCGGGGCTCGGGGCTCGGGGTCCGGGACGGCGCCGCGGCCTCCGGGTCGGAAGGCGGCGTGCGGGAGCTGCTCGAAGCCGCCGTGGGCGGGAGGCGGTTGACCGGTGGGGAGCTGCGGCGGCTCTTCGACGAGGCGAGCCTGCACCAGCTCGGCGCGGCCGCGCACGCGGTCCGCAGCCGCCTCAACCCGGGCAGCGAGGCGACCTACATCATCGACCGCAACATCAACTACACCAACGTCTGCGTCTACCGCTGCAAGTTCTGCGCGTTCTACCGGGCGCCCGGCGACGCCGACGCCTACGTGCTGCCGTTCGAGACGATCGCCCGCAAGGTCGAGGAGACCGTGGCCGCCGGCGGCACCGGCATCCTGCTCCAGGGCGGCGTCCACCCGGCGCTGCGGATCGACTTCTACGAGGGGCTGCTGCGGCAGCTCAAGACCGCGTTCCCGGCCGTGCACCTACACGCGTTCTCCGCGCCCGAGGTGTGGTACATCGCCAAGGTCGAGCACCTGCCGCTGTCCGAGGTGATCGCGCGGCTGCGCGCGGCCGGCCTCGCGTCGATCCCCGGCGGCGGCGCCGAGGTGCTCGAGGACGAGACGCGCAAGCGCATCTGGTCGCGGGCGAAGGCGTCGACGGAGCAGTGGCTCGCCGTGCACCGCGAGGCGCACCGCCAGGGGATGCGGACCACGGCCACGATGATGTTCGGCGTCGGCGAGCCCACCGCCGCCCGCGTCGAGCACTTCCTGCGCGTGCGCGAGCTGCAGGATGCCACCGGCGGGTTCACCGCGTTCATCCCGTGGACGTTCCAGGAGGAGAACACGGCGCTCGACGGCCAGGTGCCGGTCTCCGGCGGGTTCGACTACCTGCGCACGCTGGCGATCTCGCGCCTCGCGCTCGACAACGTCCGCCACGTGCAGGGCTCGTGGGTCACGCAAGGATCGAAGATCGGCCAGCTCTCGCTCTTCTTCGGCGCCGACGACCTCGGCTCGATCATGCTCGAGGAGAACGTGGTCGCCGCCGCCGGCACCCGCAACCGGATGACGCGCGAGGAGATGGAGCGCGTGATCGCGGACGCGGGGTTCACCCCCCGCCAGCGCCGCACCCTGTACGAGCCGCTCTGACGGGCGGCAACGGCTGAACCGATGCACAATGCGGCATGCGTCTCCTCGCCGCGTTGGCTCTGGCGCCGCTCATGGCGGCCGCCATGCTCGGTTTGGGCGAGGCGCTCGGCGGGCGGACGGCCGGCGACCGTTGGGTGCGAGGCTGGACCGCGGCGTGGTGGGTGGTCGCGCTGGTCGCCCAGGCCGCCGGGCCCGGTCCGAGCGTCTGGGTCGGTTTCGCAGCGCTGAGTTTCGGCCTGTGGCGGGCCTCTGCGATGATCCGGGAGCGGCCGCGGGCCGCACTCTTGTTCGCCGCGGCGCTCGCGGCGGGTGCGCCGCTGTGGCTGCTCCCGCCGTACTTCTACGACACGCTCGTCTATCACCTCGGTCTGCCGTGGACGTGGCTCGCCAACCGCACCTTCGCGATCGTGCCTCACAACCTCTTCAGCAATTTCCCGGCGGCGGCGCCAACCATCTTCCTGCTTCCTGTCGCGGCTGGCCTCCCCGAGGCGGCGGCGGGGTTGCACTGGGCCACGTTCGTGGTCGCGCTCGTGGCCTTGGCGCGGCTGGCGGGCAGGCTGGGGGCTGGCCGCTACCGCTGGGTCGCGCCCGCATTGCTGGTCGGCTGCTGGCACGCGACGTGGATCGCCACCGTCGCCGCGGCCGACCAGCTCGTCCTCCTCGGGATCATCGTCATGACGGACCATCTCGTCGCGGGCAACGAGTCCCGCCGGACGCGCATCCTCGGGGCGGGCCTGGCGTTCGGACTGGCGCTGGCCGCGAAGTACACGGCGGTGGTCCCGGCGGCGGCGGTGCTGGCGGCCGCTGCCGTCGCCGCGTTCGCGGTGAGCTGGTGGGCCGGCGTCCTCGGGGTCGCCGCCTCCTCGTTCTGGTGGGTGCGCAACCTCGTCGTCACGGGCAACCCGGTGTTCCCGCTCGGATGGGCGCTCTTCGGCGGTCATGGCTGGTCGGCCGCCGACGACCAGCGCTACCTGGCGCTCGTCCGCGAGGGCGTGGGCGGCGCGGCCAGCATCCCGGCGGGCCTCGCCCACCTGGTGGTGCCTCCGGTCGGGTTGGGGTGGTGGGTCGTGGCCATCCTGCCGCTGGCGGTCCTTGCGATTTCGGGCCGCGGTCCGCGGCGGGAAAGGCGGCTGGTGGCGGTGGCGGCGGTGCTGGCGCTGGCCGGCTGGCTGGTGACGTCGCAGACCACGCGCTACGCCCTACCGCTCGCCGCCTTGGTCGCCGCCCTGGCCGCGGCCGGCGTGGCGGGGCTGACGGCCCGGCCCGCCAGACTCGTCCTCGGGCTGCTCGGCGTGACCGTTGTGCTCGGCGTCCTCAACCTCTCCACGTTCCTGTTCGGCGTCCTGCGCGTCGGCCGAGTGTGGCGGGGGGAGGCGAGCGCCGAGGCGTGGCGCCACTCCGTGACCCTCGACGACCCTCTTCCCGCGTACCGCCGCTGCGCCGCCGGCTTGCCCCGCCAGGCACGGATCTTGGTGGTGGGCGAAGGCCGATCGTGGGGCTGCCCGCGGCCGCACCAGGTCAGCTCGCCCTACGACGAGCAACTGGCGCAGAACGTGGTCGAGAACTCGGCGAGCGCTTCGGCGGCGGCGCAGCGGCTGCGGGCGACGGGGTTCACCGACCTCGTGATCAACTGGGGTGAGGTCGCCCGGCTCGGGGGTCCCGGGTACCGCGTGCTGCGGTGGACCACGCCCGCGGCGGCGGCACGCTGGCGGGAGCTGCTCGAACGGTTCACGACGCCGGTGTTTCGGGACGGCGAGGTCGAAGTGCGGGCACTCGCCGCCGGGCCGGCGGCACCGGGTCCCGCCGGCCGCTGATCCGCCCTCCGCGGAAGCGTGACCCGGCCGGCCGCACGGCTCGCGTCCGGCGCGAGTCCCGGCGACCGAGACCGGAGACGGCTAGACTGCGCGCATGCTTTCCCTCCACCCTGGCGCCGACCTGGCCGTCGCGGTCGCCGTCGCGGCCGTGGCCACGGCCGCGGGGGCACGCCTCCGCCGGCTGGCCAGGGTCGGTCTGCGGCCCGGGTTGCGGCTTCCGGCCGACTTCACCGCGGGGTGCTGGCTGCTCGCGTCCGCGGTCCTGGCACTCGGGCTCCTTCACGTGTGGAACCGGTGGACGCTCTGGGCCGTCGTCATCGCTCTCGCTGCCGCCGGCCGGTGGCGGGGAACCGGGTGGCGTTGGTCGTCGCTCGCGGCCCCGGCGCTGGGGTCGCTCGTCGCGCTGCCGGTGGCGCTCGCCCCCCCGTTCTTCTACGACGCGCTCGTCTACCACCTCGGCCTGCCGTGGCAGGGGCTGCTCGAAGGGGGTCTCCACGCCCACCCCGAGGACCTCTTCTCCACGTTCCCTCCGCTGGCGCAGTTGCTGGCCGCGGTCCCTCTCTCGGTGGGCTGCGATCGGGCGCCGGCGCTGCTCCACTGGGCCAGCTTCATCGCCGCCGGGGCCGCCGCCGGTGCGCTCGCGCGGACTCTCGGGGCGCCGCGCTGGGCGGCGTGGCTCGCCTCCGCGTGCGTCCCCCTGTTGCCGGGGCTGGCGCTGGTGCCGGGGCTTCCCGCCGCCGAGGGGTACGCGCTCGCCGGAGTCCTCGCCGCGGCGGCGATCACGTTCGACGCTCGCCGCGGACCGGGGTGGCCGTTGTGGGCCGGGGGACTCGCCGGCGCCGCCGTGGCGGCCCGGTTGCAGGCGCTCGGGGTGGGCGCCTTCCTGGTGGCGGTGCTGACCGTGCGTGCGGCAACCGCCTGGAAGGCCAGGGGGGCGGCGTCCGCCGCGGCGATCGTCGGCAGCGCGCCCTGGTGGGTCAAGAACCTTGTCCTCCTCGGCGCCCCGTTCGCTCCGGTGGGGTGGGACCGCGAAGGCGTCGCCACCCTGTGGCGCGATGCCAACGTGCTCGCGGTCGGCCACGAAGGGCTCCTGCGGGCCGCAGCGCTCGCCGCCGGGGCTCTCCTTCCCCACCTCGGCTACCTCGCGCCGCTGACGCTCGCGGCGGTGCTGACCGTGGCCCGAGGACCGCGCCGGAGAGCCGCACTGACGATGTCGTTCGCGGCCGCTGCGCTCGTGATCTGGGCCGGCACCGGGACACTGCCGCGGTTCCTCGCCCCGACCGCGGCGATCGTGACCGCGGTGGCCGCCGCCGCGGCGGGAACCGGGAAGCCCGGACGGTGGGCGGCCGGGCTGTCCCTCGGGGTCGCGGCCGTCGCAGGAGCGGCGCTGGGCGCGCGCGAGCTCGCCAAGGTCGGAGGGGTAGCGGTCATCACTGCGGGCGCCGCTCCCCGGTTCACGGCGAACGACCCGGCGGCAGCGTTCGCGGCCGCCCGGGAGCTGCCCGCCGCGGCGCGCGTGCTGTTCGTCGGCGAGCCGCGCGGGTTCGGCTTTCCGCGCCGGTTTGTCGCCCCGTCGCAACACGACGTCTCGCCGCTGCGGTCGGTGCTGGAGGTGAGCCCGGGCCCCCGCCAGGCGTGCGACCTGCTGCGCCGCCAGCGGTTCACCCACATCCTGGTCAACTGGGGCGAGTTGAACCGCCTCGCCGGCGGTTACCCGGTGGCGCCGTGGCGCGACGTGGCGGGGTGGCGGCGCTGGAACGCCTTCATCGCCTGGCTTGGCCCGCCGGTCGTCGAAGC
>JAJXUY010000117.1 GCA_021782525.1 Acidobacteriota bacterium
GGCGCAGCGCGGGGCGCAGCCGGGCCGCGAGCGCCGCGCTCGAGCGCTCGCGCCCGACCAGCGGCACCACCCCCTCGATCGCGGCGCACAGGCACGCCCCCGCCGCGAACAGCGCCAGCAGGCGCTGCGCCCACACGCGCGAGAAGCCCGACGCCGCGACCATCGCGGCCGCGACGATCACGACGAGCCCCGGCGCCAGCAGCCGCGGCGAGATGACGCCGCCGAGCCCGAGCCGGTCGATCTTCCCGAGCCCGGCCCACACCAGGGCGAGCCCCCACATCGCCGTCAGCGCCCCGCCGGCGACCAGTCCCCAGCGCTCGCTGCGCGGCGCGCCGTCCCCGCGGCGCGAGCGCTCGACCGCCAGGCCGACGAGCACCGCGAGCGGCGGCAACGCCGGCAGCACGTAGGGGATCAGCTTGGAGCGCGAGATCGAGAAGAACGCGACGATGAACCCCGCCCACAGCCACAGGAACGTCGCCTCGGGGCGCTCGGCCAGCGACTCTCGCAGCCGCCGCCACTCGACGAGCAACCCCGCCGCCGGGAAGATCCCCGACCACGGCACGCAGCCGAGCGCCACGATCGCGAGGAAGAACCAGAACGGCTCCTGGCGCTGCGCCTCGCCGGTGAGGAAGCGGAGCACGTGCTCGTGGATGAAGTAAAACCAGGCGAAGTCCGAGGTGCGCGCCGCCGCGAGCAGGTGCCACGGCGCCGCCACCACGAGGAAGAGCGGCACACCGGAAAGCCACGGCACCGCCGCGAGCACGCGCCACTGCCGCGTCGCCAGGAGGTAGAGGAACACCACCGCCCCTGGGATCGCGATCCCGATCAGCCCCTTTGCCAGCACCGAGAGTGCCGCCGCGACGAACATCCCGTGCCACCACCAGCGGGCGCGCGCCGGCGCGCCGGCCGTCCCCTCGGGCGGGCGGTGCGCCATCCAGAAGCACGCGAGCGTCGCCGTCAGGAAGAACGTCACCGTCATGTCGAGCGTCGCGAGGCGCGCGAGCGCGACCCACAGCGGCGCGGTGCCGAGCGCCGCGGCCGCCACGGCGCCGGCGCGCCGGCCGCCCATGGCGCTCCCCAGGCCGAAAACGAGCGCCACCCCGGCGAGGCCGAGCAGCGCGCTCCACAACCGCCCGGCGAACGGCGACAAGCCGAAGAGCTCGATCGCCCCGGCCGTCAGCCAGTAGTGCAGCGGCGGCTTCTCGAAGTAGCGCACGCCGTCGAGGTGCGGCGTGATGAAGTCGCCGGTCGCCAGCATCTCGCGCGGGATCTCGGTGTAGCGCCCCTCGTCCGGCTCGAGCAGCGGGGCGGCGCCCAGGCGCCAGAAGACGAGCAGCACGAGGCAGGCCACCACCAGCGCCGGCAGCAGCCGCCCGGCAACGGAGGCGTGGGGAGGTTGCTCGCGGACCATGCGGCCCCTTTTGTAGCACGGGGGCGGCGTCAAGGACCAGCGCGAAGTCGTGGTCAGTGGTCCGTGGTCCGTGGTCCGACAAAGACAGAGCGCACGGTGGACCCTGGTTGACCTCCGAGGGCAGCCGGGAATCCAGCGCGGCGCCGAGGAAGATCGCCGGTTTCCTGAGCACCCTGCAATGAAGGCACAGGCTGGGCCGTGCTCCGCATACCTCAGCCTGCGCACGGCGCTCGGTCTCTTCTGACCACGGACCACTGACCACGGACCACGTCTCTCCTCTCTCCCCGTGCTATCATCCAACCGTGTTGCGACTGGGTTTCCGGCGGCTGGCTGCGGCCGCGGCGTTGCGCTGACCGCCGAGCCCGCCGCGCATTCGTGACCCCGGCCGCTCACCTGGAGGCGACATCGCGATGACCGGCCCGTTCGCCAAGCGCCCCGACTTCCTGCCGTTCTCCCGCCCGACGATCCGCCAGGTCGAGATCGACGAGGTCGTGGACTCGCTGCGCTCCGGCTGGATCACGACCGGGCCCAAGGCCGAGCGGTTCGAGCGCGACTTCGCGGCGTACACCGGCTTCCCGCACGCCCTCGCGCTCTCCTCGGCGACCGCCGGGCAACACATCGGCTTGCTCGCCCTCGGCCTCAAACCGGGCGACGAGGTGATCACCACGCCGATGACGTGGGCCTCGACGGTCAACATGATCGAGGTGGCGGGAGCCACCCCGGTGTACGTCGACATCCACCGCGACACGCTGCAGATCGACGAGCGCCAGCTCGAGGGCGCGGTCACGCCGCGGACGGTCGGCATCATCCCGGTGCACTACGCCGGCGCCCCGGCCGACGTGGACGCGATCCTCGCCGTGGCGCGCCGCCACGGCCTGTGGGTGTTCGAGGACGCGGCGCACGGCGTCGGCTGCCTGTACAAGGGGACCCACGTCGGCTGTTTCGACCGCCTCGGCGTGTTCTCGTTCCACCCGATCAAGAACATCACCACCGCCGAGGGCGGCGTCCTGGTGACGCGCGACAACGCCCTGGCGCACAAGCTCAAGGCGCTGCGTTTCCACGGCCTCGAGAAGCAGGCGTGGAACCGCTATGCGGAGGGCGGCACCCCGCAGGTCGAGATCGTGCTCCCCGGCTTCAAGTACAACTTCATGGACCTGCAGGCGGCGCTCGGGATTCATCAGCTCGCCTCGGTCGGCGAGTTCAACGGGCGCCGGCGCGCGCTCGCGGCGCGCTACGACGAGCTGCTCGCCGGCGTGCCCGAGGTCGAGCCGCTCGGCATGCCCGGCTACGACCACTTCCACACCCGCCACCTCTACGTCGTCAAGGTCCTCGAGTCGGCCGGGATGACGCGCGACGAGTTCATCGCCGCGCTGCGCGAGCGCAACGTCGGCACCGGCATCCACTTCCGCGCCGTGCACACGCAGCCGTACTACGCCGGCAAGTACCCGCGCTGGATCGGCGCGCTGCCGGTGGCCGAGTGGGTCTCCGAGCGCCTGTGCTCGATCCCGCTCTTCCCGCTGATGACCGACGACGACCCGGCGTACGTCGTGGACGCGATCAAGGACGTCCTCGTGGCGCACCGGGGATGAGGCGATGGCCGCGATGAGCCCGGACCTGTCGATCGTCGTGCCGGTGTTCAACGAGGAGGAGAACCTCCCCGAGCTGCTCCCCCGCCTCGCCGCCGCGCTCGCCGGTATCGGCAAGAGCTACGAGGTCGTGCTCATCAACGACGGCAGCCGCGACCGCTCGCTCGAGCTTCTCCGTGACGCCGCCGCACGCGACCCGCACCTCGTCGTGATCGACTTCAACCGCAACTACGGCCAGCACTCCGCCGTGTTCGCCGGGTTCGAGGAGGCGCGCGGCGAGATCATCGTCACCCTCGACGCCGACCTGCAGAACCCGCCCGAGGAGATCGGCAAGCTCGTCGCCAGGATGGAGGAGGGGTACGACGTCGTCGGCTCGGTGCGCGTCAAGCGGCAGGACACGCTGTTCCGCCGCCTTGCCTCGCGCCTGGTCAACCGCGTCACCTCGATGGCCACCGGCGTGCACCTCTCCGACTACGGGTGCATGCTGCGCGCCTACCGCAAGAACGTCGTCAAGACGCTGTGCCAGTCGAAGGAGATCTCGACGTTCATCCCGGTGCTCGCCGACATGTTCGCCGGGCGAGTCACCGAGGTGCCGGTGGCGCACGCCGAGCGCCTGCGCGGCGAGAGCAAGTACTCCCTGTGGAAGCTCGTCCGGCTGCAGTTCGACCTCATGACCAGCTTCTCGCTGTGGCCGCTGCGCTCGATGCTGGTCATCGGCATGACGACGGCGTCCGCCTCGATCGCAGTGGCGCTGGTCCTGGTCGTCGGTCGCATCATCAAGGGTCACGAGTGGGCCGTCAGCGGCGTCTTTACCCTCTTCGCCGTCCTCTTCTTCTTCATCGGCGTGCTCCTGTTCGGGATCGGCCTGCTCGGCGAGTACGTCGGCCGCATCTACATGGAGGTCCGCCACCGCCCGCGCTACGTCGTCCGCCAGGTCTTCCGCTCCCGCGAGGAAGCGAAGTGACCGCCGTTCCCCGGCCACCGGCCACCGGCCACCGGCCACGTTGTCTGGTCTTCGGCTACCACACCATGGGCTGCCTCGGCTTCGACGCGCTGCGGCGCCACGGCTTCGACGTCGCCGCGGTGTTCACCCACCGCGACGACCCGCACGAGGAGGTGTGGTGGGGCTCGCTCGCCGAGCGCGCGGCCGCCCGTTCGGTCCCGGTCCACTTCCCGGAGAAGGGCGACCTCAAGGGTGAGGCGTTCACCGAGCTCGTCGCCGGCTACCGCCCCGAGTTCATCTTCTCGTTCTACTTCCGCTGGATGATCCCGACCCGCGTGCTCGCGCCGGCGCCGCGCGGGGCGTTCAACCTGCACGGCTCGCTGCTGCCGCGCTACCGCGGCCGCGCCCCGGTCAACTGGGTGCTCGTCAACGGCGAGACCGAGACCGGCGTCTCGCTGCACACGATGGTCGCCAAGGCCGACGCCGGCGACCTCGTCGGCCAGGAGCGGGTCGCCATCGCCCCGGCCGACACCGCGTTCACGCTCTACGGCAAGCTCGAGCGCGCGGCGGACGCGCTGCTCGACCGCGTGCTCCCGGGCCTGCGCGACGGCACCGCGCCCCTGCATCCGATGGACCTGACGCAGGGGACGTACTGCGGCGGCCGCACCCCGGCGGACGGCCGCTTCGAGTGGGGGTGGAGCGGCGCGCGGATCTACAACCTCGTCCGCGCCGTGACCCACCCGTACCCGGGCGCGTTCGCCGAGATCGGCGGCCGCCGCCTCCTCGTCTGGTGGGCCGTCCCGGCCGAAGCCACGAGCGCGGCCGCGCCCGGCACCGTCCTCGCGGTGAACGCGGACGGGATCACGGTCGCGACCGGCGAAGGCGCGCTGCGTCTCGTCACCGTCCAGCTCGAGGGCGAGCCCGAACTCCCGGCCTCCGCCTTCGCCCTCGCCCACGGCATCTCCGCGGGCGCCATCCTGGAACCGCACTCGCCTCCCGCCACGGACCACGGACCACGGACCACGGACCACGTTTCTTCTTCGACCGGCCACCGGCCACCGGCCACCGGCCACGCCTCTGCTTCAGAAAACGGAGATCCCACGTGAACATCCTCATCCTCGGCGTCAACGGCTTCATCGGCAACGCGCTCACGCGGCGCATCCTCGAGACCACCGACTGGGACGTCTACGGCATGGACCTGTCGGCCTCCAAGCTCGAGCACTCGCTGCACCACGAGCGCTTCCACTTCCTCGAGGGCGACATCACGATCAACAAGGAGTGGATCGAGTACCACGTCAAGAAGTGCGACGTGGTGCTGCCGCTCGTCGCGATCGCCACCCCGGCGACGTACGTCAAGGAGCCGCTGCGGGTGTTCGAGCTCGACTTCGAGGCCAACCTGGAGGTGATCCGGCAGTGCGTCAAGTACCGCCGCCGCGTCGTCTTCCCCTCGACCTCCGAGGTGTACGGGATGTCCACCGACCCGGAGTTCGACGAGGACACGAGCCCGCTCGTGCTCGGGCCGATCAACAAGCCGCGCTGGATCTACTCCTGCTCCAAGCAGCTCCTCGACCGCGTCATCGCCGCCTACGGGCAGCAGGAGGGGCTGCGCTACACCCTGTTCCGGCCGTTCAACTGGGTCGGCCCCAAGCTCGACGACATTGACGCCGCCAAGGAGGGCTCCTCGCGCGTCGTCACCCAGTTCGTCATCAACCTGTTCCGCGGCGAGCCGATCCGCCTCGTCGACGGCGGCGAGCAGAAGCGCTGCTTCACCTACCTCGATGACGGCATCGCCGGGCTGCTGGCGGTGATTGCGGACGAGCGCGGCAACGCCAACGGGCAGATCTTCAACCTCGGCAACCCGGCCAACGAGTGCTCGGTCAAGGAACTGGCCGAGAAGCTCGCTCGCTTGTACGAGGCGCGCAAGGCCGAGATCCCGGGCTGGACGCCGCCGCGCATCGAGGGGGTCA
>JAJXUY010000118.1 GCA_021782525.1 Acidobacteriota bacterium
CAGGTTGGGGTCGTGCCCGACCGCTTCCTTGAACTTCGCCGCGGCCGCCGCATTGTCGTTGGCCCGCGAGGCCTTGACGCCGGCGTTGTACGCGAGGATCGCATCCTGCGAGGTCGAGGCCGCGGGCATGGCGCCGGGCATGGGCGCCGACTCTCCGGGGTGCATCGTCCACTCGTAGTACTCGCTGTCGTTCGCGCGCCACTCCTGGTTGACCTCCATCGACTGGAAGCCGGCCTTGTCGAAGCGGTAGTGGTACGTGACGTCGAGGTGGGGAAGGTCGACGGTGAACATCCCCCGCTTGTCGGAGGTCTGGACGTCCTTGAACTTCGGGTGCGACGCCTCGGTGACGGTCACGATCACCCCCGGCAGGCCCTTGCCGTCCGGGCCGAGGATCTTGCCGAGCAGCCTGCCTTCGCCCTCGGCAAAGGTCGCCACGGCGGTGATCCAGATCGGGAAGAGCAGCCACGCCAGCGTGTGCTTTTTCATCGGCATTGCGGTCCCCTCTCGTCCGCTTGGAGTTGCGTCGCCGCCGCTGCGGCCGGCGACCGTCGCCACGCCTCCCGGCGGCCGCTCGCTGGCCAAACCGGCGCCAACGCGCGCCTGAGATTAGCGCACCTCCAGGAGCGTGACAAGCGTCCGCACCCGGACGCGCTGCCACGCTCGAGGTCGGAAGCCAGGGGCACCCCGCCCGGAGTCGCCTCGTCGCGGTGGACGCCGGCGCCGGCGGGGCTACCGTCGGGAGACCGGCCGAGGAACGCGCCGGACGGAGGTAAACTTGCGCAGGTCACGGTCGCACGGGAGGACACATGAGGTTTCTGCGCTGCTTTCTCCTAGTCTCTCTGCTTCTGAGCGTGCCGGCGGTCTCCTCCGCCGGCGATGTCCAGGTTCTCTGTGAGCCCGGCCTGCGGGTCTACGTCGACGGCAAGGTCGCCGGCACCTCGAGCGCCAAGGAGGATGGCCTCTTCCTCCCCGGCGTGGCCGTCGGCGGGCACGTCATCCGCGTCGAGAAGGATGGGTTCGCGCCGCAGAGCTTCAAGGTGGAGGTCGAGAAGCTCCCGATCGAGGTGAAGGTCGGGGCGTTCTCCCCGCTGCCGGCCGCAGCACCGCCGCAGCCGGCGCCCGCCAAGCCCGAGGTGGTGCAGATGGCCGGCCGCCTCACCGTCACGTCGGCCCCGCAGAACTGCACCTTCGAGGTCGACGGCCAACCCGAGGCCAAGGACGTTCCGGTGCTGCGGATCGACGCCGTGTCGCCCGGCCAGCACACCGTCGCGTTCAGCAAGCCGGGTTTCGAGCGGCTCACCGGTGTCGTCAACGTGCCGCCCGGCGGCGAGATCAGCGTGCGCGGCGACCTCCTGGCCGGCAAGCTCGAGACCGTGGCGGTGGGCAAGGGGTCGCTCCGGGTGTTCTCGACGCCGGAGATCTGCTCGGTGCAGATCCTCGGCAAGACCCACGACAAGACCGCCTCGGTGCTCAACCTCACGCACCTCCCCGCGGGGGAGCACCGGATGGTCGTCACCTGGCGGGGCCGGCAGATGGCCTCCGACGTCCTGGTCACCGCCGGCCACAGGACCGTCGTCACCGTGAGCTTCATCAGAGACGACGAGCCGTTCGTCGTCTCGTACGAGCCGGAGTGACACCTCGGGCGCAGAGTTCGCAGCGGCCGGAGCGGTGGGCGCCACGGCGGACGCGAACCGGGGGACCTGGCGTTCGTATCAAACCGTGAAGGGGCGACCCCCGGCGTGCGGCAATTCGGGACGCCGCGGGGCCGTTTCGGTGGGCATGAGCGCTCGCTCGACAGGCACCCTGGAGCTGGCGGCTGCGGCGCGGACCGCAAGGAACCTTTCGTGCCACGTGCGGGCGGGCGCGTGGCGTGCCGTCGCCGCCGGCGGCCTGCTGGTCTGGTCCGCGGGCTGCGCGAGCTTGCCGCGGAGCCTGTACCGCCTGCAGATCACCCCTGACGAGCTGCTGGCGGGGGCGCCGCTGGGCGTCACGGCCGTGCCCCCGCTGGCGGCCGCCGACCCGGCCGACGTCCTCGCCCTGAGCCCGGCGATGAAGGCGTTCGCCGACGCCCACGTGGAGCGGAAGGACCCCGACAACCTCAAGCTGAACCAGCTGGTCACCGCGATCATGGGGAAGAGGACGTTCGGCGTGACGTACGACGACAGCACCCGGACGGCCGCGGACACGTTTCTCACCCGGCGGGGAAACTGCCTGTCGTTTTCCAACATGTTCGTGGCGATGGCACGCTACGTCGGCCTCAACGCCGAGTTCCAGGAGGTCGACATCCCTCCCGACTGGACGCTCGACAAGGAGACGTTCGTGCTCAACCGCCACGTCGACGTCTACGTCGACATGGCCCAGCTCGGGTCGTCGGTCGTCGACTTCAACATCGAGGACTTCAAGACCACCTACCCGATGCGCGTCATCTCCGACGCCCGCGCGCTGGCGCACTTCTACAACAACCTCGGCGTCGCACGGATGCAGGCCGGGGACGTCCCCGAGGCGCTCTGGTGCTTCCGCACGGCGATCGCGTCGGACCAGGGACGCTTCTCGCCGGCGTGGACCAACCTCGGCACCCTCTACCTGCGCAACGGCCACCCCGCCCACGCCGAGGCCACGTACCGGCAAGCCCTGGAGGTGAACCGCGACGACCTGGTCGCGATGAGCGACCTGGCCCGGCTCTACGCACGCATCGGCGACCTCGACCGCGCCGCCGCCTACCGCAAGCTGGTGTTGCACCATCGCTGGCGCAACCCCTACTACCGCTACGAGCTCGCCCGCCTTGCGTACGCCGGCAAGCACTACGACGAGGCGATCGGCCACCTCAAGTACGCAGCACGCCAGCGGCCGAAGGAGGACCGCTTCCCGCACCTGCTGGCGCTCTGCTACCTCGGCGAGGGGGACGTGGCCGCCGCGCGGCGGTGGCTGGCGCGCGCCGAGGAGCTCGCCGCGACCGACGCCCTCAAGCGCCAGTACGCCGCCGAGATCGCCGCCCTGCCGGGGAACGGCGATCGCCGCTGAAGCCGGACAAGAAGAGCGGCCCCCGGAGGGGCCGCTCCTGTGGTGCGTGTTCCGTGCGGCCTAGAACGAGAAGGTGATGCTGGAGTGGATGTAGCGGCCGTACGGGTCGTACGTGCCGTAGAACCCGGTGCCATAGTCGTTCGGGCTCATCCCGGCGCCGAGCGGGGGCTCCTTGTCCGCGATGTTGTTGACGCCGAGCGTGAACTGCACATGCTGCTTCAGCTTGAACGCGGCGCCGATGTCGACGTAGTGGTACGCCGGGTAGTGGTAGCTCCCGACCGCCTTGTACGCCGGAATGCTGCCCGGATCAGAGAGCGCCGGGTTCGAGCTGGCCGCGTCGACCGTGACCGCGCCGACCATGCGCCAGGCGAGGTTGAAGTCCCAGTTCCCCGTCTCCCACGAGAAGCGGGCGAGGTGGCGCCACTTGGGGTTGGGCACGCCGCACTGGTTGCCGAAGTACCCGATGCAGTCGTAACTGTACAAGCCGGTGTTGATCTCCGACTTGTTCATGTAGGTGCCGATGAGGTTGAAGCCGAGCAGGCTCTTGCCGACCGGCAACGAGTAGTTGAGGGTGACGTCGACACCCTGGGTATGCAGCTGGCCGATGTTGATGTTGGTGGTGGTCGTGTAGCCCGCCTGCCCCCCCACCGTCAGCCATAGCGTGTACCTGCTCGGATCGCGGTGAATCAGGGAGCACAGCGCCGGGTTACCGGTTTGGCCGCACTGCTTGAGGATGTCGTCCGCGCCGAGCGCGCCGATCGTGCTCTTGATCTTAATGTCGTAGTAGTCGAACGAAGCGGTGAACCCCGGGAGCGCCCCAGGCGTCAGCACGATGCCGATTGTGTTGGTATCGGCGATCTCGGGCTTCAGGTTCGGGTTGCCGCCGGTCAGCGTGTTGTACTGCTGCGCCGGGTTGGCCAGGACCTTGCCGTACCACGCCGCCGGCACGCCCATGAGCGCGCACTGCGCCTGCGTGAACGTCGGGGTGGTGCCGGCGCACGGGTCGGTGCTGCCGTTGAGGCTCAGGCCCTGCGGCGTGAACAGCTCCTGCACGTTCGGCGCGCGGGTGGCGCGGTTGTAGCCGCCGCGCAGCTTGAAGTCCGCGGTCGGGGACCACTCGGCCTCGGCCTTGTAGGTGGAGTAGCCGCCGTTGGTGTTGTAGTCGGAGTAGCGGTAGCCGAGGTCGAGGACCAGGTTCTTGGCGCCACGGACCCCCTGGACCAACGGGACGCGCAGTTCGGTGAATGCTTCCTTGACCGAGTAGCTGCCGTCCACCGGCAGCGTCGGGCCGCCCGAGCCCGCGCCGAGAGCCTCCTGGAACGGGTAGTCGGGGTGAACGAACAGGAACTCCTTGCGGTACTCGGCGCCGAGGGCGAACTGGATCCCCTCGACCGCGCTCGGGATCACCCAGCCGTAGCCCTTGAGGTCGGCGTTGAGTTCGCCGTGGATGAGCTGGGTCTTGGTGCCGGAGTTCAGCACCTCGGCGAGTTGCAGGTAGTTGAGGGCCGCCTGCGTCACCCCACCCTTCTTGAAGATATTCCAGGGGACGCAGCCGGCGTTCCCCGAGCGGCACTGCCAGGTGGCCGGGTTGTTGGGATCACCGGTAACGAACAGGGCGTCCTGGATACGCGTGTAGTTGAGGTCGTTGGCGTACTCCTGCGGCGACTTGACCTCGGCGTCCATGCCGTAGAAGTCGTACTTCCAGATGCTGTTGATCTCACCCTTGAGGCCGGCGACGAGGCGGTAGTCGGTGTGGGTCATGCGCGAGTCGCGCGGACCGCCCTCGACGTTGCGCCGAAGAATCAACAGGCCCGCGTCCCCCATGACCCCGTCCGGCCCCATGATGCCCGGGCCGTAGCCGGCGTTGGTGCAGATCTTCTGGTACTGGTCGGCACTCAGCATCGGGTTGTCGCAGTTGATGTACGACGTGTTGCCGAAGTCGCCCGACGGCGCGATCTGACCGTCGGTGTAGTCGTTCATGAGCATGACGGACATGTAGCCCCTGAAGTGGCGGTTCCAGTCGTAGTTGACGAAGCCGCCCGCCGTCCACCTCTGATCCGGGCGGTGTATCCAGTTGTAGATGGCGTAGTTGAAGACGTCGCCAGCGGTCTTGTTACGGAACGTGTTGCCGGCGCCCGAGGTGTCCAGCGTGTAGGCGCCGCCGTCGTCGGTGTAGAACGAGCCGGTCGCCGACGTCCCCGAGCCGCCGCACGCCGGGCCCTTAGTGCTGAGGCCGAGCACCGAGCAGTTGGTGTAGTCGCGCCGGTTCTTCAGCAGGCCGGCCGTCTTGCGGAAGTCGATGTAGGCGGAGGCGCTGCCCTTGCCGTCGGCGAACTTGCCGCCCATCGCCACGTACGCGTCGAGCGAGCCGCCGTCCCAGGCCTGGCCGGTCGGGGCTGTGAAGCCCTTCTTCGCGTCCATCGCCTCCCACCTCTTGTTGTCGTTGTTGTGCTCGTAGCCGCCGAAGTTGACGCCTGCGCGCACACCCTCGAAGTCCTTGTCGAGGATGAAGTTGACCACGCCGGCCACGGCGTCGGCGCCGTACACCGAGGAGGCGCCGCCGGTGAGCACGTCCACGCGCTTGACGAGGAACGCGGGGATGAAGTTGAGGTCGGGGGCGGTCGCGAACGCGTCGCCCGAGGACATGCGCTTGCCGTCGATCAGCACCAGGGTGCGGACCGTGCCGAGGTAGCGCAGGTCGATCGTGGCGGTACCGGACGAGCCGTTCGACACGGTCGAGTTCTGCGCCGCGAAGACCTGCGGCAGCGTCTGCATCAGGTCCTCGAGTCGGGTCGCGCCGCGGTAGCTCAGGTCTTCCACGTTCATCGTGGTGACCGGGCTCATCGCCTCCAGCGTCGGCCGCGGAATCAGCGACCCGGTG
>JAJXUY010000119.1 GCA_021782525.1 Acidobacteriota bacterium
CCTCGGCGACGGGCGCTCCGATACGATCGTCACCGCCTGGCCGGGGACCACCACCCGCACGGCCGCGACCCAGCTGTCCGAGGTGCTCGTCCTCGACCCGCGCGGCGCCGTGGTGACGCAGGTCCACCCCGAGGAGCTGCTGTCGTCGTGGCCGTTCGACTACCCGAAGTCGTTCACGCCCAGTGCGAAGGTGCTCGGCATCGGCAACGGCGGCGCGCCGGCGCTGCTCGTCAACGACCGGCAGCGGGGGTTCTACCCCACCGTGCTCACGGTCTACTGGCCGCACAGCGGCGTCTGGGAGCCGATCCTCTACCACCCCGGGTGGATTTACGACCTCGCCGCGCTGCCTGGCACGACGCCGGCGCGGTTGCGCTTCGAGGGGGTCAACAACCGTCTCGGGATGTACCCCGTGGTCGGCGAGCTGATGGTCCGCCAGCCGGAGCCGAGGAGCGTGGCGGTGGACCGCTTCATCGACCTCACCCAGGGCCTCCAGCAGCCACCCGAGATCGGCTACCGCCTGACGTGGTACACCCTGCTCGACGTCGACGGCGGTGAGCAAGGGACTCTCCAACTGGCGGCCGACGGCCGCACGGTGATTCATTTCCCTGGGGCGACCGAGACCGTCGACCGCTTCGGCAACCCGGTGCCCGGTCCCAACCAGGGACGCGACCTCCGGGCGATGAGGACGGGGTTCCTCGAGCAGCTCTACTGGTTCTCCGCGTACAATCAGCCGGTCACCCCCGCCGGGGTCCGGGCGATGCTCGCGAGGCTGCGCGACTCGACGCGCGCCCTGTTCGCGGAGCGGCCCTACCGGGTGGTGGCGGCGACGGCGACGGCTCGCGCCCTGGCCCGCGCCGGGGACCCCGCCGGCGCGATGCGGCTGCTCGAGCAGGCCAGAGCCGGAGGGAGCGCCGCCGACGCGACGTACTGGCTCGCCAACCTCGAAGCGATCAGCGGCGACGTCGCGGGCGCCCAGCGTCTGGCTCAGGAGGTGGTCGACAGCGGGCAATGGACGCGCCGGTACGACGCGGCGCAGCTCCTACTGCGGTTGGGCGCCGAACAGCACGATGAGACTGGGTACCGCAAGGCGATCGTGGCCCTCGGCCTGATGGCGGCCGACCGGGAGATGGCGGACCGGCTGGCCGAGGATGGCGGCGTGCGCGCCAGACTCTGGTGGGACGAGCTGCAGGGGTCCGACACGCGTGTTGGCTCATCGCAGTTCGTGCCGGAGGGGGCCGCGCTCGCCTGCCTGGCGCGCTGGCGGCTCGGGCGGACGGCGCCCGGCGACCCCGAGGCGATGGTCGAGGCCGAGAGGATCAACCCGGACGCGGCGCTGGAGTGCCGCGTCGCCCGGGGCGCGGCGCTGCTCGGGCTTGGACGGGCCAACGACGCCGCGGCGCTACTCGGCCAGGTCGTGGCGCTGCTGCGCCCGCTGGCGGAGGGCAGCTTCGCCGACCGGCAGACGCTCGAGCTCGCGACGGCGCTGCACGTCAAGGCGATGCTGGCATCGGGCGACCGCGCGCGGGCGCTCGCCGAGGCCCAGGCGGTGCGCCCACAACTCCGCCCCGGCCTGCTGCCGCGCATCCTCGTGGACGAGGTGTTGCGGGGGGCCGGCGGCGCGACGAGGGAGTGAGCCGCCGGGCCGGGCTCAGACCAGCTGGCCGCGCGTCGGCGGCGGCAGCTCCTCGGCGGCGCGCAGGATGGCGTCCGGCTCGCCCTGCAGCCAGTAGACGGCGGCGCCGCTCGTCCACAGCAGGTTGTGGCCGTCCGGCCCGACGGTGAACCAGCGGCCGGGAAGCTGCTGCAGCTGCCGCGGGACGGCAAACGGCGTGCGGCCGCTGCGCAACCCCTCGAACATGCGCGCGAACGCCTCCATCGCGTGGACCTCGTCCGGGTAGCGCGAGACCCACATGCGCAGCTGCCCCGGGCGGCCGTACTCGGCGACGGTGGTGTCGCGCGGCGCCACCGCGGCGCCGTGCAGCTCGGCCGCCATGCGCGCCGCGCGCTCGCCGGTCCAGACCCGGGAGCGGTGCAGGCCGGCGAGCCGTATCGGCACCGCCAGGCGGCCGCAGGCGCCGAGCACGACGGCGCCGGCCAGCGCGACCGTGAGCGCGGCGGCGAGGCTACGGCGCACCGGCGAGCCCCAACTCGACGGCGATCCCCGCCATCGCGTCGCGCACGAAGGCGATGTGCGCCGGCAGCTCCACGCCGATCTCCTCGGCCCCGCGCCTGATGTCGTCGCGGTTGACGGAGCGCGCGAACGCCTTGTCCTTCATCCGCTTGAGCACCGACTCCACGGGTACGTTGGCGATCGTCTTGTCGGGACGCACCAGCGTCGCGGCGGTGAGGAAGCCGGTGAGCTCGTCGACGGCGAACAGGCAGCGCGCCATCTCACTGTCGCGCGGGACGCCGGTGTAGTCGGCATGCCCCTCGATCGCGCGCACCCACGCCTCCGGCCACCCCTGCTCGCGCAGCACCTTCGCCCCGGCGCGGATGTGCGTCTCGGCGGTCGGGTTGCGTTCGTAGTCGAAGTCGTGCAGCAGGCCGACGGCGGCGAACGCCTCCTCGTCGGCGGCGAGACGGCGCGCGTGCGCGCGCATCGCGGCCTCGACGGCGAGCGCGTGCTTGCGCAGGTTGGCGTTGGCGGTCCACTCGCACAGCAGCGTCCAGGCGGCGTCACGGTCGTACGTCATGCTCCAAGGGTAGCGCATCGCGGCGCCCG
This sequence comes from Acidobacteriota bacterium, assembly GCA_021782525.1. Next base: position 2,723 of record JAJXUY010000119.1, read on the forward strand.
GCCTCCAGCCTGGGATGGCGATGAGGGTTCTGCGGCGAACGCCGGTCCGGGAGGCCCGAAAGGCAGGGGCCGGCTGGGCGGGAAGAGGGAAGACGGAAGACGGAGGACGGGAGAGGGAAGACGCGAGACGGCTCGGGGCTCAGCGCGCGCCGTGAATCACCCGGCGGGGACGGTGCAGAGCGGTGGTCGAGACGAAGAGCACCATGCCGTCGTGATCGGCCGCGCGTAGCGGCGTGGCGGCCTCGGCCGCGAGGTCGGCCGGGGCGTCGGCGCCGGCGCGCGCGTAGGCGGCGCCGCTCACCTGGGCGGTGAGGGCGAGCGACGTGAGGATGTGGTCGAGCGCCTGCGCGTTGCCGCTCTCGACGAACGAGTAACGCTCGCCGGCGGGGAGCGATGCGGTCCAGTCGGCCAGCGGCGGCGCCACCAACGCCTCGGCCGGGACCATCGCTCCGCGCGGATCCGGCGTGCCCGTGATCTGGCCGAGCACGTCCACCCAGCCGTCGGTGAACTCGAACGCGTTGAAGTCGCCGGCCACGACGACGCGTGCCGCCGGGCCGCCGGCCTGCAGCGACTGCACCAGGCGCGCCAGCGAGCGCGCCTGCTCGGAGCGCTTGGCGCGCACGAAGCCGGCGTTGTCGCCGTCGATCCCGGAGAGCGACCGCATGTGCACGGCGACCAGCGTGAACGAGAACGGGGACGGTGCGCCGTTGAACGCCGCCCGCATCACGAGCGGCGGCCGGTCGTGGGTCAGGTAGGTGTTGCCGCCGTAGACGAACGTGTCGTCCTTGCCCGCCTGGCGCACGTCGGCGACCGTCACGGTGTCGCGGGCGAGGACGCCGACGTTGATCCCCGACGGGTCGTTGCCGGGGAGCAGGTAGGCGGTGTACGAGAGCTGCGGGTCGTCGCCGTGCAGCCGCGCCGCCAGGTCGTGCAGGACGGCCAGGCTCTCGACCTCCTGCACCGCGAGGACGTCGGGAGCGCGCAGCACGTCGCGGATCAGCAGCGAGTGCTTGGCGAGCCGGCGCGCGTACTCGTCGGCCGAGACGACCTTCTCGCCGCCGTCGGCGACGTCGTCGAACAGCTGGTAGAGGTTCTGCGTCGCGACGGTGAACTCGCCGACTCTCCGCTCGCGTACCGGCCGGGCGGAGGGCTCGCCGGTGAAGTCGAACGAGGTCGGCCACACCTCGTAGGCGCCGTCGTACTCGGCGAGCGGTCCGGCGATCTCGTCGACGCGGGCGCCGGCGGGGACGCTCGCGGGCGCGGCGCCGAGCGCCGCCAGCTCGGCGAAGAGCACCTCGGGGTTGCCGTCCCAGACGGGGAGGCCGCTCACTCCGGGCCACCGGATCCCGGGCTCGCGGAAGGCGCGGCCGGCGCCGGCGACGAACGCGATCGCGCCGCGGTGGTCGCTCGGCCCGGTCACGGTGCCGGTCGCCGCGTGCACCAGCATCCCCTCGAGGCTCTCCAGCTCGGCCCCGGCCTGCGGTTGCGACCCCGGCGGGTGCTCGCCGTCGAGCTCGACCGGCGTTGGGAGCGCCGCGCCCGAGCCCACGACGTCGACCACGGTGGCCGAGATCTCCGTCATGCCGTGGTACTCGCTGACGGCACCCGTGACGTCGACCAGGTCGCCGGCGGCGACGCCGGGCGCCGAGCCGCGGTAGACGTAGATCCCGTCCGACGTCGCGGGGTCGTGATCGGAGCGTTCCGGCGGGGTGGTGATGAAGAAACCGGCGGGGCCGACTGCCGTGACGACGTTGGCCGTCGTCGTCACCGTCTGCCCGGCGTACGGCGAGCCGGCCCCCGAGCCCTGGATCTGCCAGATTTCGAGCGCCGGCGCTCCGGCCGCCAGCACGATCGCGACCGCGGCCAGCGGCGAGGCCCGCCGGAGCACGCTACGCATCGGTGGTGGGCCGCGCGCCGCCGACGACGTAGTGGCAGCCGACCGAGGTCGGGTTGCGCTGCGCGGCGGCCGCGATCAGCCCGGCCGCGGTGCACCCCTGCACCAGGTCGACGAGCGCCGCCGAGATCGGCGTCGAACGGTAGAACTCGGTCAAGCGCCCGCGCTGGTGGCGGAGGTCGGCCACCGCGCGCGCGAGCCGCTCGGGGGTGCGCACGATGCCGACGTAGTTCCACATCGTGTGCCGCAGCGCGGACCAGTCCTGGGCGATCAGCGCGGGGTCCTCGTTCGACGGGCCGGGGACCGGCTCCCAGTCGGGGATCACCGCGGCGAGGCTGTCCACGAGCGGATGCCGGTGGGCGCGCTCGGCGGCGTCGCGGCCGGCCGCCAGGCCGAACGTGAGCCCCTCGAGCAGCGACGTGGAGGCCAGGCGGTTGGCGCCGTGGACCCCGGTGCACGCCGCCTCGCCGGCCACGTACAGCCCGGGGACGGTGGTGCGCCCCGCCAGATCGGAGACGATGCCGCCGCAGGTGTAGTGCGCCGCCGGAACCACGGGGATGCGCTCGCGGCGGATGTCGATGCCGTACTCGAGGCAGTTCTCCCTGACGTTGGGGAAGTGCGCCGCCAGTTCGTCGCCGCGCTCGCCGAGGTCGAGGAAGACGCACTCCGAGTCGGTGCGGTGCAGCTCGTCGACGATCCCGCGCGCGACCACGTCGCGCGGCGCCAGCTCGCCGAGCGGGTGGCTCTTGAGCATGAACCGCTCGCCCTCGTGGTTGACCAGGTGCGCGCCGGCGCCGCGCAGCGCCTCGGTGATGAGGAAGCGCGGCGCGCCCGGGACGAACAGGCAGGTGGGGTGGAACTGGATGAACTCGAGGTTGAGCAGCCGCGCCCCTGAACGGGAGGCCATGGCGAAGCCGGAGCCGATCGAGCCGGGGTGGTTCGAGGTGTGGATGTACAGCGCGCCGGCGCCGCCGGTGGCGATCACCGTCGAGGGGGCCAGCACGGTGTGGACGCGTGTGCTCGCCGTCTCGATCACGTACGCGCCCAGGCAGCGGTTGTCGAGCGCGTAGCGGTCCACGGCGCGGCGGGAGTGGTGGTGGGTGGTCAGCAGGTCGATCGCCTGCGCGTTCGGCTCGATGCGGACCCCCGGTGTCCGCTGCACCTCGGCGAGGAGCGCCTGCTCGATCGCGGCGCCGGTCTTGTCGGCGGCGTGGATGATGCGCGGCACCGAGTGCGCGCCCTCGAGCGCCAGGTCGAGCGTGCCGTCGGGGCGGCGGTCG
>JAJXUY010000120.1 GCA_021782525.1 Acidobacteriota bacterium
CCCGGCCCACCGAGAGCTTTTGCTACCAGCTCAACATCCAGATCGTGGAGGGCGCCCGCTACCGGTTCAACGACGTCAAGAAGGAGACCGGAGGCAATGAGGCGCTCAAGACGATCGAGAGCTGGATCAAGAAGCACTTCCCGGCCGTCCCTTGGGGTCCGCCGGACGTGAACAGCTAGCTGGTCTCACCGTCGCGCTCGTTGCCCCAGCGCAGGATTCCGGTCGCGCTCACCGTGCGACGAACCGGAGTCGTGGCATCACGCGCGAGAGCTGTGTTCCGCGGGAACACCGCCGTAGATGCCATGCGTGGGGGGGCAGGCCTCGCCCCCATGAGCGCCGACGACAGATCCGGTTTCCGGCTCGGCAACGGAAGCGGTGGCCCCGGCTTCGGCGAAGTTGCCGCGGATGCAGGACGAGCGTCGGTACTCTCGGTTGGCGCACAGTGCCCGGGCTGAGGCCTGCCTCCTGGAGCCTGGCGCGGCCTGATCACCCCCGCGGCGAGCCCTGGGTCGCCGGGATGTGATGGCGCTCACACCGGGCCGGCGCATCCGGGAGGATGCTGTGCCGGTGAGTCTCTTGCCAGCGATGGGAAGTCCGGCTGGCGGCCGCGAGCTGCTCGTGGTCGGCTGCGATGGCGTCACGCGCGACCACGTGCGCGCCGGCGTGGCGGCGGCCGGGCACCGGGTGACGGTCGCCGACGACGCGCCGGCCGCGTTCCGTGTCGCCGCGGGGCGGCGCTTCGACGCGCTGCTCGTCTCGCACCCGCTCACCGGCGCCCCGACCCGCGGCTTCCTCGAGGCCGTCCGCGACCGCGAGTCGCCGTGCCGCAGCTCAGGCCTGGTGCTGGTCGCGGAGGAGCGCTTGCGGCGCGACGCCGAGGGCTACCTCGGGCGCGGCGCCAACCGCGTGTTGGCGGTCGAGCAGGTGCAGCAAGCGGTGGCGGAGATCCTGCAGCCGCTGCTGCGGGTGCCGGCGCGGGTGCCGCTGCGCCTCCCGGTGCGGCTGCAGGCGCTCGGCCGCGGCTTGCAGCGCCGGGTCGTGTGCGAGAGCGTGAACCTCTCGCTGCACGGCGCCCTGCTGCGGGCGCCGCACAGCCTGGCGGCGGGCACCGAGCTGCGCTTCGAGCTGTTCCTCCCCGGCACCGTGCAGCCGGTGGGCGGTGAGGCCCTCGTCGTGCGCCGCACCGCGCAGGGGAGCGAGCCGTACCCGGGCATCGGGGTGCAGTTCACCGGCTTCGCCTGGGGCGGCGAGGACGCGCTCAAGGCGGGCGTCGCGGCGTGGCGTGCCGGCCGCCTGCGACCGGTGAACTAGTCCTCTCAATCCTCTAACGCCGGCGTGCGCCCGGGAATGGGCCGGCGCCCCGCCGGCTTGCGGATCGTGTGCCCCCGCGGTCCGGATCCGTTTTCGGGTATAACGTGAGCGCCGGGGAAGGAGACCCGATGATCATCGCACCCCGCTGCCGTTCGCTGCTCGCCGCCACGGCGGGCCTGCTCTGCGCCACGAACGCCCTCGCGCAGCCTCCGGTCGAGGATGCGGCCCGCCGCCGCATCGCGATGGAGAAGCTCGCCGTCGTCGGCAGCGCGCTGTACATCGGGGCCCATCCCGACGACGAGAACACCGCGATGCTCGCCTGGCTGGCGCAGGGGCGAAAGGTGCGCACCGCGTACCTCTCGCTCACGCGCGGGGACGGCGGCCAGAACCTGATCGGGACCGAGCAGGGTGATCTCCTCGGTGTCGTCCGCACCGAGGAGCTGCTGGCGGCGCGCCAGATCGACGGCGCCGAGCAGTTCTTCACCCGGGCGATCGACTTCGGCTTCTCGAAGAACCCCGAGGAGACGCTGCGCTTCTGGGGGCACGACGCGGTGCTCTCGGACGTGGTCTGGGTCATCCGCTCGTTCCGGCCGGACGTGATCATCACGCGGTTCCCGCCCAACGCCTCGGGCGGCCACGGCCACCACACCGCGTCGGCGATCCTCGCCGCGGAGGCGTTCACCGCCGCCGCCGACCCGAAGCGGTTCCCGGAGCAGCTCGAGTACGTGACGCCGTGGCAGGCCAAGCGCCTGATGTGGAACGCCTGGCGGCGGCCGGGGGAGGCCGCGCCGGCCGGCGGCCCGCCGGAGCTGACCGTGGACCTCGGGGCATACGACCCGGTGCTCGGCGAGTCGTACACCGAGATCGCGGCCGCCTCGCGGAGCATGCACAAGAGCCAGGGGTTCGGCTCGACGCCGCGGCGCGGGCCGATGCCGAACATCCTTCAGTTCGTGGCCGGCGACCCGCCGAAAGGCGACCTGTTCGACGGGATCGACCTGACGTGGAACCGGATTCCCGGCGGCGGTGCGGTCGGCCGCATCCTGGCGCGGGCGATCGCGGCGTACCGCGACACCGACCCCGCGGCGTCGGTCCCCGCCCTGCTCGACGCGCTCGCGGCCGCCGACCGCCTCGGCCCCGACCCGTGGGTCGCCGTGAAGCGGCGGGAGCTGCTCGACCAGATCGCCGCGTGCAGCGGCCTGTGGCTGGAGGCGATGTCGGCGACGTCCACGGTCAGCCCCGGCGGAGCGGCCGAGGTCACCGCGATGGCGCTGGACCGCAGCGGTGTCCCGATCACGCTCGAGAGCGTCCAGCTCTCGGGAAGCGCCCCGCTCGGGCCGGCGCGCTCGCTCGAGCCGAACCTGCCCGACACGAGGGGAATCGCGGCCAAGGTGCCCGGCGACGCGCCGTACACGCAGCCGTACTGGCTCATCCGCCCGCACGGGATCGGCCTGTTCGACGTGCGCGACCAGACGTTGATCGGGCGGCCGAAGAACCCGCCGGCGATGACCGCGACGTTCGTGCTGCGGATCGCGGGCCGCGACCTCTCGTACACGGTCCCGGTGCAGCACCGCTGGACCGATCCGGTCGAGGGCGAGCGCATCCGCGACCTCGCGGTCGTCCCGCCCGTGACCGTGAACTTCGCGGCGCCGGTCCTCATCGTGCCGGACTCGGGCCCCCGTGTCGTACGCGCCGTCGCGCGCGCGAGCGAGGCGGTGAAGGCGGCGTTGCGGTTTACCGTCCCGGCCGGTTGGCGGATCGAGCCGGAACGCGTGCCGCTCGATCTGGCGGCGCGCGGCGAGGAGCGCGAGGTGCGGCTGACGCTGACGCCGCCGCCGGGGGCGAGCACCGGCGAGCTGACGGCGTTCCTCGTCACCGATCACGACGAAGCGGCGCGCTCGCTGGTCGAGATCTCGCACCCGCATATCCCGGTGCAGACGCTGCTCCCGCCGGCGCAGGTGAAGCTCGTGCGCGTGGACGCCGCGGTCCCGGTGCGGCGGGTGGGTTACGTGATGGGTCCCGGAGACGAGGTCCCCGAGATCCTGCGCCAGCTCGGCGTGCGCGTCTCGCTGCTTTCCGACGACGACCTCGAGGACGCCGACCTGGGCGGGTTCGATGCGATCGTGGTCGGCGTCCGCGCCTACAACACGAGGCCGGCGCTGGCGTTGACCGAGGACCGGCTGCTCGCGTACCTCGAGCACGGCGGGACGCTCGTCGTGCAGTACAACAACGACCGCGGCCTGGTGACCGACCGGATCGGGCCGTACCCGATCAAGCTCTCGCGCGAGCGCGTCACCGACGAGACCGCGCCGGTGACCGTGCTGGCGCCGGACAGCCCCCTGCTGTCGACACCGAACCGGATCACGGCGGCGGACTTCGACGGGTGGGTGCAGGAGCGCGGGCTGTACTTTCCCACGAGCTGGGACGCTCGCTACCAGGCGCCGCTCGCGATGGCGGACCCGGGCGAGAAGCCGCTCGACGGCGCGCTCCTGTTCGCCCGCGTAGGAAAGGGGAGCTACGTCGAGACCGGACTCGCCTTCTTCCGGCAGCTGCCGGCGGGGGTGCCGGGGGCGGTCCGTCTGTTCGCGAACCTGCTCGCCGGAGGCCGCCCGCGTGACTGACCGGGCGGCGGGGGAGCTGAGGAGCCGAGGAGCCGAGGAGAGCATGAACCGGGGCAAAGGGAAGAAGGCAAAGGGCAAAGGGACGACAACGACACGCTACGAGTGCGGTCTCGTCTTCCCTTTGCCCTTTCCCCTTTCCCTTTTTACCGGTGTCTTTGAGTCTTCACTCTCGACGCTTCCCTTTGAACTTCTCCCGGCCCCCGGTCTCTCTGACCACGGACCCCGGACCCCGGACCACGCCTTCGCCTTCTCGACCCACGACCCACGATCCACGAACCACGTCGTCGCGTCTCCGGACCACGAACCACGGACCACGGATCACGGCCGTCAAGAGCCGCCGCCGTTCGGCCGCTCCTGGAACGCGCTGTACGCCGTCGTCGCCAGCAGCCTCGCCGTTCTGATCGCGCTCTTCGCCCTGTTCACGAGGGCGTTCGAGTGAGCCAGCTCGACTGGGCCGTGCTCGCCGCGGCGCTCGCCGCGATGGTGGGGTACGGCGTCTGGAAGGGCGGGAGGAGCCGCGACACCCAGGCGTATCTGCTCGCCGGGCGCGAGATGCGCTGGGGCACCGTGGCGCTCTCGATCATGGCGACGCAGGCCTCGGCGATCACGTTCCTGTCCACGCCGGGGCAGGCGTACGCCGACGGCATGCGCTTCGTGCAGTTCTACCTCGGGTTGCCGCTCGCGATGATCGTGCTGTCGGCGACCGCCGTGCCGATCTACCACCGCCTCAAGGTGTACACCGCGTACGAGTACCTCGAGGGGCGCTTCGACCTGAAGACGAGGGCGTTGACGGCGTTCCTCTTCCTGATCCAGCGCGGCCTCGCCGCCGGACTGACGATCTTCGCGCCGTCGCTGATCCTCTCCGTGATCCTGGGCTGGAACCTCGGCGTGACCGTGCTGGTCATCGGCGCGGCCGTGGTGGTCTACACGACCTCCGGCGGCGCGCGGGCCGTGAGCCGGACCCAGACGCTGCAGGCGGCGATCATCCTCGCCGGCATGGCCGCCGCGTTCGTGGTCATCGTCACCTCGCTGCCGGCCGGGGTCTCGCTCCTCGACGCCCTGCGGGTCGCCGGCAAGGCCGGGCGGCTGCGCGCGATCGACCCGTCGTTCTCGCTGACCGACCGCTACACGCTGTGGTCCGGGCTGATCGGCGGCGCGTTCCTGGCGCTCTCGTACTTCGGCACCGACCAGTCGCAGGTGCAGCGCTACCTCGCCGGCCGCTCGGTGGCCGCGAGCCGGCTCGGCCTGCTCTTCAACGGCATGGCGAAGGTCCCGATGCAGTTCGGGATCCTCTTCGTCGGCGCGAGCCTCTTCGCCTTCTACCAGTTCGAGGCGCCGCCGGTGTTCTTCAACCCGGTCGAGGTCGCCAAGGTGCGCTCGTCGCCGCAGGAGGCGCGCTTCGCCGAGCTGGAGGCGCGCTACCGCGAGGCGAGCGTTGCGCAGGAAGCGCGGGCGCGTGCGCTCGCCGTCGCGCTGCGGGGCTCCGACGGCCCGCGCCAGGCGGAGGCGACCGCGGCGTACCGCGCCGCCGGCAACGCCGCCGCGGCGATCCGCCGCGACGCGATCGGCGTGATGCACGCCGCGGACCCGGGCGCCGATCCCAGCGACACCAACTACGTGTTTCTCTCCTTCGTCGTGCGCCACCTCCCGGCCGGGCTCGTCGGCCTCGTCCTCGCGATGGTGTTCGCCGCCTCGATGTCGGCGTCCTCGGCGGAGCTCAACGCGCTCGCCTCGACCACGGTCGTGGACGTGTACCGGCGTCTGCTGAGGCCCGGGGCGGGGGAGCGGCACTACGTGCTGGTGTCGCGCCTCGCGACCGTGGGATGGGGGGCGTTCGCGGTGCTGTTCGCCGAGTACGCGAGCCGGCTCGGCTCGCTGATCGAGGCGGTCAACATCCTCGGGTCGCTGTTCTACGGCACGATCCTCGGCGTCTTCCTCGCCGGGTTCTACGTCAAGCGCGTCT
>JAJXUY010000121.1 GCA_021782525.1 Acidobacteriota bacterium
CCAGGCCTCATGACCGGTCCTCGGGATGGACCGAGGCCTTCACCAGCGCGTAGCCCGCCTGGTTGGTCAGCTCGTCGCGCACCCCGACCGAGATCCGGTAGCGACCCGGGTTGACCAGCAGCGAGGTCGAGATCGTCATCCGCTCGCGGTGCGACTTGTCGTAATCGGCCGCCCGGATGCGGACCGGGTGCTCCGTCTGTTGAATGTCGGACTGCTTTCCCTCGTCGTCGCGAGCCGCGTAGTACACCATCACGTAGCCGACCAGGTCGTCCCCGTCGGGGATCAGCGCGATCTTGTCGAACGGCACCGTGACCTCGACCGGAACCGTCCAGCGCCCGTTGTCGGCGGGCGCCGGGGTGCCGGCCGTGAGCTCGATGCCGAGCGGGTTGTCGTTGAGGTCGAACGCAAGGCCGCTGATCACCCTGTCGGCGATGCGGGTGGGAAGCGACTTCTCGATGAACGTGCGCCGGTACACGAGCTTGTACTCGGGGTGCGTCTTGAGCTTGACCTCGATCCGGTGCAGCCGGTCCTCACCGGAGGGAACGAGGCGGTACCCGAGCGAGTAATAGGTTTCCATGTCGGTCGCGATCTTCTCGAGGCCGGGCGTGGGGTCGTTGGCGTTGAGGATCGCGATCCCCCCCGTGCGATCCGCCATGTAGACGAGCGAGTCCTGGAAGTTCCTGGTGGTGACCGACGCCACGATGGCGGACCGCGCCTGGCGGTTCTCCGCCTCGATCCCGAGGTCGGACTGCAGCCCCCTGGCATCGATCGTGTACAACGTCACGCCCGCGGCCGTGGCCGTTCTGACCAGGCTGGCGAACAGGTCGGTGGAGTCGAACTCGCGAGCCTCGGTGATCACGTTCGGCGTGTTGAACGCGTCCTGGATCGCGTAGAACAACTCCTCGCCCGGGGTCAGCGGCAGCCCGTCCGAGAGGTAGATGACCGCCTTCCGCCCCGGCAGGCCGCCCATCATCGTCACCAGGTCCTGCAGCGTCCGCACGGTGAACGTGAGGTCGTTCCGCTGCTCGCGGGCGAAGCTGCGCGCCTGGTCGACGGCCTGGGAGTAGGCGTTGCCGTCGCCGCCGGAGCCGCCGCTGTTCTGGATCGAGTTGTCGGCGATGAAGTCCTCGACCCGCTGGCGGCTGCTCTGCATGTCCGAGCGTCCGCCCACGTACTTGCGCACCGATTGCAACGCCGCCGCGATCTCCTCGGGGTCCGAGGTGAACGGCTGCAGGATCTTCATGCTGCGCTGGTAGGAGACCACCATCGCCTGGTCGGGCGGCGCCAGGTTGGCCCGTATCCAGTCGGCCATCTTGGTCAGGACCCGGTTGCGGTCGAACGGCATGATGTTCTCGTTGTCGACGTACAGGGCGATGAAGCGCGGCTCGCGCTGGGCCGTTTCCACTGCCGCCGCGGCGGGCGTCGGAGAAGGCTGCGCGGGCGTTGCCGCGGGGGTGACGGGAAGTGGGGTCGGCGACGGCGAGGCGGACGCCGGATTCCTCCGGACGAACGTCGCGAAGTTCGTCAGCGGCTGCGGCTTGCCGTCCTGGAAGACCTCGAAGTCGTCCTTCGTCAGGCCGAGCACCGGCCCCTTCTTGTCGGTGACCGAGACGTCGACGTTGACGACGGTCAGCTCGGAGACGTCGAGGAAGCGCAGCCCGCCGATCTGATGGGCGGGGGCCTTGGCGGCCGGCGGCTTGTCGACGGGCGCAGGCGCGGCCGGAGGCGCCTCCTGCGCCAGCGTCACCGCGGCCAGCAAGAGGAATGGGACGTTCAGCAGCGACCTCGCGCGGTTGTTCAAGCGGTCCTCCAGCGCCCCGAGTGTAGCAAAGGGCGCACCGCCGCCGTCCGCCGCGCCGCCGGAGGGCAGCTCCGTCTAGACCGTGCTCTGCGGATCCACGTCGACGACCCGGTGGACGCCGGACGGCAGCGGGAGGGCCACGATCGCGGCCAACGCGGCGCGCAGCGGCCCGCGCGCCGGGGCGAGCAGCAGCATCTGCACCCGCCAGCGCCCGCGCAGCCGCGCCAGCGGCGCCGGCGCCGGCCCGATCACCCGCAGCGACTCCGGCACGGGCTCCAGTGCCCGCACCGCCGCCCGCGCCGCGGCGGCCGCGGCACCCTCGCTCGCCGACTCGTAGCGGACGAGCGCCAGGCGCGCCGCCGGCGGATAGCGGAACGCCCGCCGGTACCGCAACTCCTCCCGCACGAACCCGGCGAGGTCGTGGGCGAGTACGGCGCGAATCGCGTGGTGGTCGGGGTGGTACGTCTGGATCACCACCGTCCCCGCCCGCGCGCCGCGCCCGGCGCGACCGGCGACCTGCGTGAGCATCTGGAACGTGCGCTCGGCGCCGCGAAAGTCCGGAAAACCGAGAAGGTTGTCGGCGTTGACGACGCCGGTCAGCGTCACCGCCGGAAAGTGGTGTCCTTTCGAGACCATCTGCGTCCCGACCAGGACCCGGCTCGCGCCGGCGGCGAAGCGCTCGAGCGTCGCGAGCAGCTGCGCCGGGGAGCGGGCCGTGTCCCGGTCGAGGATGTCGACCTCGACGTCGGGGTGCAACCCGCGGACGAGCGCCGCGATCTTCTCGGTCCCGGCGCCGACGTGGTCGAGCAGCTCGCCGCCGCACCGCGCGCAGCGCTGCGGGATCGCGTGGCGGAAGCCGCAGTAGTGGCAGACCACGGCCTCCTGACGCCGGTGGACGGTCATCGGGATCGAGCAGTCGTGGCACGAGGCCATGTGTCCGCAGTCGCGGCAGAGCAGGACCGGCGCCCAGCCGCGCCGGTTGACCAGGAGGATCGCCTGCTCCCCGCGCGCGAGCGCCTGGCCCAGGAGCTCGCGCAGCCGGCGCGACAGGAAGCGCTGGCCGTGCTCCCCGGGCTCCGGCGGCTCGTCCTTGAGGTCCACGATCTCGACCTCGGGCAGCCTCCCGCCGGCCACCCGGTCGGGCAGATCGAGGACCTCGATCCTCCCCCGCTCGGCCATCGCGAGCGTCTCCAGCGACGGGGTCGCCGAGGCCAGCACGAGCGGGACGCCCGCGCGCTGCGCCAGCGCGATCGCGAGGTCGCGGGCGTGGTAGCGCGGCTCCTCCTCCTGCTTGTAGGAGGCGTCCTGCTCCTCGTCGATCACGATCGCGCCCAGCCGCGGCAGCGGGGCCCACAACGCCGACCGCGGCCCGGCCACGACGTCGACCAGGCCGCGCCGGGCGCGCTCCCACGCCTCGGCGCGTTCGCCTTCGGCCATCGACGAGTGCAACACCGCGACGCGTCCGCCGAAATCGCGGGCGAGCTGCCCGGCGAGCGCGGGCGTCAGGGCGATCTCCGGCACCAGCATCAGCGTCTGCAGGCCACGGGCCGCCGCCGCCGCCGCCAGCCGCAGGTAGACCTCGGTCTTCCCCGAGCCGGTGACCCCCTGGAGGAGGAACACCCGGAACGCTCCGCCACCCACCGCCGCGGCCAACACCGCGAGGGCCGCGCTCTGGTGGTCGCTCAGCGAGGCGGGGGCGGGCGGCGCCGTCAGCTCCCAGCGCCGGACCGGCCGCTGGCTCGCCTGGCGGAACCGCCGCAGCACGCCCTTGCGCACCAGCTCGCTCACGACTCCGGCCGAGCAACGGCACGCGCTCAGCAACTCCCCTTCCAGTGCCGGCCGCCCGAGATCCGCGAGCCAGGCGACGACCCGCGCCTGCGCCGGGGCGGATCCCACCCGCCGGGCGCGCTCCTCCGGCGTCACGTCGGCGAGCACGACCGCCGCGACCGAGGCGCCCGGCGGGGTGCCGGCGCCGCGCTCGACGACCCGCACCGCATGCCGGCGGGCGAGCTCGGGGAGGAGCTCACCGAGCTCGGTCGCGGACCACCCCTCGGACCGCAACCGCGCCAGCGAGATCCGCCCGGCGGCGAGAACACGCTCGATCAGGAGCTTGTCGCGGCCCCGGGCGGCGGCAGCGAGCTCGCTCGCGCGCGGCCCGGCGTGCACGATAGGAGGCGGCAGACGCAAGAGCGCGGGCGGCAGCGCCGCGCGCACCACGCTCCCGATCGGCGCGACGTAGTACTCGGCGGCGAACCGGACGAGGTCGAGGACGCGGTCGGGGATGATCGGCGCCGGGTCGAGGACCTCCTCGACCGGGAGCACCCGATCCGGCGGGCAGCCCGGGTCGGACGTGACCTCGACCACCACCCCGATGCGCGCCTGGCCGCGCAGTCGGACGCGGGCGCGGACGCCCGGCACCGCGACCCCAACGAGCGCCTCCGGGATGCGGTACGTGAGCGCGTCGGGGAGCGCTGAGGGAAAGGCGATCCGAGCGAACACCGGCGCCGATGATACACTCGCGCGATGGTGGACGCGGCCGAGCTCGAACGCTGGCGCGCCGTGCTCGCGCGGCTGCGGCGGGGTCCGGCGCCACAGGGGGAGGAGTTCGAGCTCTGCCGCGAGGTGATCGCGGCCGCCCCGGGCACCGCCGAGGGGCGCACCGCCGCGCGAACCCTGCTCGAGGGCGCGATGGCCGACGCCGCGACCAGCATCGCCGACGCCCAGGAGATCATGCGCCTGCTCAAGGCCGCTGGCCGGGGCGACCTCGATCTCGCGGACATCCTCCCATCGCGCTGAGCGCCGCGCATACCGAGTTAGCGAGCCTTGCCAAATTTGACATTTTCATGATTCATTGCCGTTTTACTCATTTTAGTGTATCTTGCGAACATGAGCGATCACGCCGCCCGCGAGGACGCCATCGTGGCCACCGCGCTCGACCTCGCCGAGGTGCGCGGCATCAGCGGGATCACCACCGCGGCGCTGGCGCGGCGCCTCGAATTCACCGAGGCCGCGCTGTACCGCTACTTCCCGAGCAAGGGCGCGATCATCGCGGCGACGCTGCACCACCTCGGCACCAGGCTGTTCGCGACGATGATGCTGGAGCTCATGCCGGAGGCGGTGGGCCACGGCCACGCGGCGGCGCAGCAGCTCGAGCGGCACGTTCAGCGGTTCGCCCTGCGCAACGGCCTGCTGGTCGAGCTGCTGCTCTCGGCCGCGGCCGGGCACGAGGAGGAGCTCCAGGCGACCGGTCACGACTTCCTGCACAGCTACGCGGAGCGGATGGCCGAGTACTTCCGCCAGTTACAGGAGCTCGGCCAGATCGCCACCGTCGTGCCGCCGGGCGAGTTGGCGCGCCTCTGGATCTGCCAGCTGATCGGCGGGTTCGTGACCGCGCGCCTGGCCCGCGAGACGTGGGACCCGGGGCGGCAGCCGGGCCTGCAGGCGTTCATCGCCGGCCTGCACGCCGTCCTCGCCCCCATCCGCGCCTGACCGCGGTCGGCGCCGGACCGCTGCGGCCTCACGAGGCCGGACGCTCGGCCCAGAGCTGGAGCACCTGCAGCGAGACCTCGGACGCCTTCGCCATCCACTCGAGGGAGACCCATTCCTGCACCGAGTGGAAGTTCTGGCCGCCTGTCCAGATGTTCGGCGTCGGCAGGCCCATGAACGAGAGCCTGGCGCCGTCGGTGCCGCCGCGGATCGCCCGGCGTACCGGCTCCAGTCCCAGCCGCCGTACCGCCTCGAACGCGACCTCCAGGACCTCGGGGGCCTCGGCGATCTTGTACGCCATGTTGCGGTACGACTCCTTCACCTCGACCGAGATGCGCGCGCCGGGGTACGCCTCGCCCACCTCGCGCGCCACGGCGCGCAGCGTGTCCTCCCGAGCGTGCAGCTCCTCCTCGGTGAACGCCCGCACCAGCAGCTTGATCTCGGCCCGGGTGACGTCGCCGCGCAGGTCCATCGGGTGCAGGTAGGACTGGCGCGCCTCGGTGGTCTCGGGCAGGAACTCGCGCGGCAGCCGTTCCACGATCGCCGCCGCGACGCGCACCGAGTTGATCATCTTCCCCTTC
>JAJXUY010000122.1 GCA_021782525.1 Acidobacteriota bacterium
CGCGAGCACCTGGCGGCGTGCCCGGGGTGCCGCGAGGCGGCCGCCGGCCGCGAGCCCGTGCTCGCGCTCGCGGCCGCCCTGGCGAACGTGCCGGGTCGCGAGGACGACCGTTTCGCCGGTGAGGTCTTGGCCCAGATCCACCAGCGGCGGCTGGAACGGCGTCTCCCCGGGCGGCGGGTGCGCCTGCTGGCGGCGGCCGCCGTAGCGGTGACGCTCCTCGGCGGGGCGACCGCCGTGCGGGAGCTCGCGCGGCCGAGTCGGCCCGTGGTGGCGCAGGCGCCGCGCGCGGCCGTGCGGCCTCCGGCGGCGGTGAACGAGCCGGCGTTCGTGGAAGTGGACAACGCGGGGGTGCGGCTGTACCAGCTCAGCCCGGCGTCGCAGTCGCGGCCGGCGGTCCAGGTGGCGTTCATCGTGGATCCGCACCTGGAGCTGTAGTTGATCAAGGCCGCGGTGGCACTGCTGGTGGTGACGGCCGCGACCGCGCTGGCCGCCGATCAGGAGTTGCGCGTCTTCCAACTCCATTTCCGCCCGGCGCGCGACGCGGCCACGCTCGTCGAGCCTCTACTCTCCGCCGACGGCAGCGTGCTGCTGCAGCCGAGCCTCAACGCGATTACGGTTCGCGACTCCGCAGCGGTGCTCGAACGCGTCGCCCGGGCGTTGGCGAGCTGGGATGTGGCGCCCGCCGCCTACAAGGTGCGCATTCGACTGCTCCTCGCCAACACCGACCCGCAGCCGCCGGGTCAGCCGGCGCCGCTCATCGAGGGGATCGGTTCGGAGCTGCGGGAGCTGTTCCATTTCACCAACTACCAGGAGGTCGCGACGCTGCAGGTGACGGCGTCGGACGGCAGCGTCGTCGAGCTGGCGGCCGGAGACCGGTACCACCTGCGGTTCACGGTGCGCGGCGTGCCGCAGGACCCCGACCGGGTGCAGCTGGCCCAGCTCCAGCTCTCGCGCCGTGACCGCGGCGCCAACGACGTCGAGACGTTGCACCCCCTCGTGCGCGCGACGGTGACCCTGCTCGTCAAGCAGCCCTCGGTCCTCGGCGGCGCCCGCTCCGAGAACGCCAACCAGGCGCTGTTCCTCGTCCTGTGGGCGGAACGGGAGGAGAAGCCGTGACCGAGTACGCGGTGCGGCTGGGGACGCCCGAGGGGGCGGTGGTCGAGCAGCGCTACCGCTCGGTGAGCGAGGAGGCGCTGCGCCGCGACCTCGAGGGCAAGGGGTTCGCGGTCTTCCGCATCAGCGAGGCGCGGGGCGCCTTGCGGTTGCCGTTCCTCGGCCGCCGCCAGCGCATCGCGCCGCTCGATTTCCTCGTCTTCAACCAACAGCTCGCGACGCTGCTGAAGGCTGGGATCCCGGTGTTGCAGTCGCTCGAGCTCCTGCAGCGGACGCAGGCCTCGGCCTTCTTTCGCGAGGTGCTCCAGCGCGTGCTCGAGGACGTGCGCAGCGGTGTGTCGCTCTCGGACGCGTTTGCGGCCCAGGGCGGCGTGTTCCCCAAGCTCTACTGCGCCACGGTGCTGGCCGGTGAGCGCTCGGGCGAGCTGGTCGGCGTCCTCAACCGCTACATCCACCACCAGCAACTGCTCGAGGGCGTGCGACGGCGCGTGAAGTCGGCGCTGACCTATCCGATCGTGCTGCTCTCGCTCTCGTTCGCGCTGATCATCGTGCTCGTGACCTACGTGATCCCGCGCTTCGCGTCGTTTTACATGGGGTTCTCGGCGGACCTGCCGCTCATCACGCGCGTGATCGTCGGAGCCTCGAGCTTCATCCAGCACCACCTGCGCTACATCGTCGCCGCCATCGTGGGTGCCTATCTCCTGGCGCGGCGCTGGCTGCACAGCGAAGCCGGGCTGACGGCGATCGACCGCGCCAAGCTCCGGGTGCCGTTCGTCGGCCGCGTCTTCCACCTCTTCGGCCTGTCGCAGTTCGTGCGCTCGCTGGGGACGCTGATCGCGGGGGGCACGCCGCTCGTCAACTCCCTGGAGATCGCGAGCGGGACCGTGACGAACCGCGCCCTGGGTGCGCCGCTGCAGAGGGTGGCCGGCAAGGTGCGCGAGGGGCAGCCGCTGTGGTCGTCGCTCGAGGGCACGGGGCTGTTCCCCGAGCTCTCCATCGCCATGGTCCAGGTCGGGGAGGCCACCGGGGCGCTGGAGGGTATGCTTGGCAACGTCAGCCAGTTCTACGATGAGACGATCGAGGTGCGCCTCGCTCAGGTCGTCTCGCTGATCGAACCGGCGGTGCTGGTGATCATGGGAGGGGTCGTGGCCACGATGCTGCTCGCGGTCTACTACCCGATGTTCACGCTGATGTCGAAGGCGCAGTGAGGCGGGCGATGGCAGGAGAGATCGGCACGGTGACTCAGAAGTACCTGCGCGGGCTCCCGCGCGACGAGGAGGACCGCGCGCACGCGGCCGAGCTGGCCGAACGGGCCGGGGTGCCGTTCGACGACCTCTCCTCGTTCCGCGTCGACCCCGAGTTGTTCCGGCAGATCCCGGTCGACGTCATGGTTCGCTATCAGTTCGTGCCGCTCGAGCGGCAGGGCGACGTCGTGGCGATCGCGATGGCGGACCCATCCAACGTCCTCGCCGTGGACGAGGTCGAGCTCGCCATCGGCGCGCCGGTCGAAGTCAAGGTGGGGCCGGCGGGCAAGATCGCGGAGATCCTCGAGAAGTCCGAGTCCACCCAGCGCGTCCTCGACGAGGCGACGGAGGACTTCAAGATCCAGCTCGTGCAGGAGAAGGACAACGGCGAGGAGGCGCTGTCGATCGAGTCGATCACCGCCGACGCCTCGCCGATCATCAAACTCGTGGACACGATCGTGTTCAACGCGATCCAGCGGCGGGCCTCCGACATCCACGTCGAGACGCGCGAGAACGAGGTGATCGTCAAGTACCGCGTCGACGGCGTGCTCTACCAGGCGATGGAGCCGATCGACAAGCGCTACCACTCGACGATCATCTCCCGCATCAAGGTGATGTCGGAGCTCGACATCGCGGAGAAGCGCATCCCCCAGGACGGGCGCTTCAAGCTGCGCCTGAAGGGGAGGACGATCGACTTCCGCGTCTCGGTGATGCCCACGGTCCACGGCGAGGACTGCGTCATCCGCATCCTCGACAAGGAGTCGGCGAACAAGGAGTTCCGCACCCTCAACCTCGAGGTCGTCGGGTTCGACGAGGACACCAAGCGAAAGCTGCGCAAGTTCATCCGCGAGCCGTACGGGATGGTGCTGGTCACCGGGCCGACCGGTTCGGGGAAGACGACGACGCTGTACGCCTGCCTGTCGGAGATCGTGTCGGTCGAGGACAAGATCATCACGATCGAGGACCCGGTCGAGTACCAGCTCCCCGGCGTCACGCAAATCCCGGTCAACGAGAAGAAGGGGCTGACGTTCGCCCGCGGTCTGCGGTCGATCCTGCGCCACGACCCCGACAAGATCATGGTCGGCGAGATCCGCGACGAGGAGACGGCGCAGATCGCGGTGCAGTCGGCGCTCACCGGCCACCTCGTGTTCACGACCGTGCACGCCAACAACGTCGTCGACGTGCTCGGCCGCTTCCTCAACATGAACGTGGACCTGTACAACTTCGTCTCGGCGCTGAACTGCGTCCTCGCGCAGCGCCTGGTGCGGCGCATCTGCCCGCACTGCCGGCGCGAGGCGAAGGTTTCATTGCAGCAGCTCGAGGAATCGGGGCTCTCCGCCGAGGCGGTGCGCGGGGTCACGTTCTACGAGGGCGGTGGGTGCATCGAGTGCAATGGC
This sequence comes from Acidobacteriota bacterium, assembly GCA_021782525.1. Next base: position 3,755 of record JAJXUY010000122.1, read on the forward strand.
ACCGGCTTCCTCGGTCGCAGCGCGATCTCCGAGCTGATGGACCTGTCCGACAACATCCGGGCGTTGATCCTGGAAAAGCGTCCGGCGGCCGAGATCAAGCGCGCGGCCCGAGCGGAAGGGATGAAGTTCCTGCGCGAGTCGGCGCTCGAGCGGGTGTTCGGCGGGGTGACGACGCTCAAGGAAGTCAACAAGGTGACGTTCGTCGAATGAACGTGCGCGAACTGCTCGAGACGCCGCCTCCCGTGCACTCGTTCACGGCGGCCGAGGACCAGCTCGTGTACGGGCGGCTGGGCCGGCGTCGTGACACGCTCTCGCGCGTCGAGCGCGTGCCGCTCGGCGGTGACTGGTTCAGGCTGGGCCCGGTCGGCCTCCTCCACGTGGACCGGGCGGCGCTCGCGGCGGGCGTGACGGCGCTCGTGCAGAGGCTCGAGGCGGCTCCCGGTGAGGCGAGCTTCGTGGCGCCCAACGCCTGGGTCCGCAGCGTCGTGATCGACGCCGAGGAGCTGCCGCACCAGCGCGAGGAAGCGGATGACGTGGTGCGCTGGCGCCTGAAGAAGCTGCTCCCGTGCCGGCCTGAGGACGTGCGCCTCGACTACGTCGCCAGCGGCGGGCGGGGGCGGATGCTCGTCGTCCTCGCCCTCGACCGGCCGATGGCCGTCGTGGAGGAGACGTTCGCGGCCTCCGGGGTCAACCTCGGTCGGATCGAGCCGGCGGCGCTGGCGCTCACCGCCCTGCTGCCGCCCTCCCCGACCCCGATCCTGCTCGGCGCGGTGGACGCGCACGCTCTCGCGTTGGTCGTGCTCGTGGAGGGGAAGCCCGTCCTCATGCGCAACAAGCCGCTGCCGGCCGACCCGGCGCGCGCCGCCGTGTTCATCACGCGCGAACTCGGGCGAACGCTGGCGCACGCCCGCGAGCAGGAGAGGATCGAGGGCCCGGTCGAGGTCTGGTTGGCGGCCGGCGAGGCGGCCGGCACGGCGGAGATCGGGCGCTGGGGCGACGCCCAGGCCGAGGTGCGCATCAACGCGCTCGCGGTGGGCACCGGGCGCGTGCCGGTCGGATCCGGTGTCGCGGAGGTGCGTCTCTGGTCGCTGCTCGGGACCGCGTGGGCGGGGGCGCTGTGATCCGCCGGCCGAACCTCGCGGCGCGGCCGTTCGAGAACGTGCGGCCGGTGTGGGTGGCCAGCGGCGTGCTCGCGCTCGCGGCGTTGATCCTCACCGCGGCGAGCCTCAGCGACTTCTTCTCGGCGCGGGGGAGGGAACGTACGGCGACCGCGGCGCTCGCCCGCTTGCGGGCGCGCCGGACGGAGCTGGCGGCGAAGGTCGAGGCCACGAACCGGACGCTGGCCGCCGTCGCCTGGAAGAAACTTGCCGGCGAGACCAGCTCGCTCGAAGAGGTGGTCGCGCGCCGGCGCCTGGTGTGGAGCCAGCTGCTCGCCGACCTCGAGCGGGTCGTGCCGTGGGACGTGCGCCTGGTGAGCATCAACCCCTCCATCGCCAAGGACGGCTCGCTGCAGATCGGGCTCCAGGGCCTGGCCACCAGCCGAGAGGCCTGGCTGAGGCTGCTCGCGGCGCTGCTCGAGGACAGCCGCTTCTCGAACCCGGTGCCGAGATCGGAAGCGGCGCCGTCGGCGCGGAACGCGCTGGGCTATCAGTTCTCGCTCACCGTGCGGTACTGGCCGGAGGGCCGGCCATGAACGGCCGGGGGGCGTGGCTGAGGCTCTGGTACCTGTGGGCGCCGCCGGCGGCTCTCGTGGCGGCCAACGTCGTCTGGCTCGCCGGCGTGCGCGGCACCCTGCTCGGGCGCGGTTCGCTGCTGGCCCGGCAGGTCACGAGCACGCAGGCCGAGGTGGCGAAGCTCGAGAGCCAGGAGCGGGAGCTCGAGCGCGACTCGCAGGCGTTGGCGCGGCTGCAGGAGAACCTCGGCGCGCTGCGGCGAGAGCAGATGGCGCCGATGCGCGAGCGCCTGATCCCTTTCCTCACCGACCTGTTCAAACGGACCGAGGAGGCCGGCCTGCGCCCCGATCGCGTCACCTACTCCGTGCAGCGCGAAAAGAAATCCGGACTCGTGTA
>JAJXUY010000123.1 GCA_021782525.1 Acidobacteriota bacterium
GGTGCGGCGGCTGCTGCGCGCCGGCGTCGAGTGCGTGGTCTACGACGTGGCGCCGGGCGCCGCGGCGGCGCTGGCGCCGGAGGGTGCCGTGGCGGCGGCGTCGCTCGCCGAGCTGGCGGCCAAGCTGCAGCCGCCGCGCGCCGTCTGGATGATGGTCCCCGCCGCGGTCGTCGACGCGACGATCGCCGGGCTCGCGCCGCTGCTGGCCGCCGGGGACACCGTCATCGACGGCGGCAACTCCTACTACGTCGACGACATCCGCCGGGCGAAGGAACTCGCGCCGAAGGGGATCCACTACCTCGACGTCGGCACCAGCGGCGGGGTGTGGGGGCTCGAGCGCGGCTACTGCCTGATGATCGGCGGCGAGCCCGAGGCGGTGCGCCGGCTCGAGCCGGTGTTTACGGCGCTGGCGCCGGGCGCGGGCACCGCGGCGCCCACGCCGGGGCGCCCGCCGGGGAAGGGGACCGCGGAGCGGGGGTTCCTGCACTGCGGCCCGGCCGGCGGCGGGCACTTCGTCAAGATGGTCCACAACGGCATCGAGTATGGCCTCATGGCCGCCTACGCCGAGGGGTTGAACATCCTGCGCGGCGCCGCGGTCGGCCTGCGGGCGCAGGCGGCGGACGCGGAGACCACGCCGCTGCGCGACCCCGAGCGCTACCGCTACGAGTTCGACCTCGGCGAGGTCGCGGAGGTGTGGCGGCGGGGGAGCGTGATCGCCTCCTGGCTGCTCGACCTTACTGCCGGCGCGCTCGCCGGCGACTCGGAGCTCGGCTCGTTCTCCGGCCGCGTCTCCGACTCCGGCGAGGGACGCTGGACGGTGCTGGCCTCGGTCGAGGAGGGCGTCCCCGCCCCGGTGCTCACGGCGGCGCTGCACGAGCGCTTCTCCTCGCGCGGCAACGCCGACTACGCCGATCGGGTCCTCTCGGCGATGCGCTTCGCGTTCGGCGGCCACGAGGAGAAGGCGCGGTGAGCGGCGTGCCGGCCGACGCGCTGGTTTTCTACGGGGCCAGCGGTGACCTCGCCTTCAAGAAGATCTTCCCGGCGCTGCAGAGCATGATCCGCCGCGGTGTTCTGCGTGTGCCGGTGATCGGCGTCGCCAAGTCGGGGTGGGGGCTTGCCGAGCTGAAGGCGCGAGCGCGGGCGAGCGTCGAGGCGCACGGCGGTGGCGTGGACGCGGACGCGTTCCCGCGGCTTCTGGCCCTGCTTCGCTACGTGGACGGCGATTACGCCGACGCGGCGACGTTCGCGGCGCTCAAGCGCGAGCTCGCCGGCGCGCGGCTGCCCGTGCACTACATGGCGATCCCGCAGGGGCTGTTCGGGCTGGTCGGCGGCCAGCTCGTCCGCGCGGGCCTGGCGGGCGGGGCGCGGCTAGTTGTGGAGAAGCCGTTCGGCAACGACCTAACCTCGGCGCGCGCGCTCAACGCGACGCTGCACGAGCACTTCGCCGAGGCCAACGTCTTCCGCATCGACCACTACCTCGGCAAGGAGACGGTCGAGAACCTCGTCTTCTTCCGCTTCGCGAACACCTTCCTCGAGCCGATCTGGAACCGCCACTACGTGGAGAGCGTCCAGATCACGATGGCCGAGGCGTTCGGGGTGGAAGGCCGGGGAGCGTTCTACGACCGCGCCGGGGCGGTCCGCGACGTGGTCCAGAACCACCTCCTCCAGGTCGTCTCCAACATCGCCATGGAGCCGCCGCCGCGCAGCCGCGACACGGAGACGATCCGCGAGGAGAAGGTCAAGGTGCTCAAGGGAATCCCGCCGCTGTCGCCGCGCCACGTGGTGCGCGGGCAGTTCCGCGGCTACCGCGACGAGCCGGGGGTGGCGCCGCGGTCCGACGTCGAGACGTTCGTGGCGCTGCAGCTCCAGGTCAACAACTGGCGCTGGCAGGGGGTGCCGTTCCTCATCCGTGCCGGCAAGTGCCTGCCGGTCACCCGCACCGAGGTCGTGGTGCGGCTGCGCCGGCCGCCGGCGATCGTCGAGGTGCCGGAGCTCAGGGCCAACCACGTCCGCTTCCGGTTGAGCCCGGACTTCGTCATCGCGCTCGGCGCCGCGATCAAGGAGCCGGAGGGCAGCACCGGACGGCGCCCCGGGGCCCAGTGCGTCGAGCTCGAGGTGACCCGCGGGCTCGCCGGCGGGCTCGGTCCGTACGAGGAGCTGCTCGGCGACGCGATGGCCGGCGACTCGTTCCGCTTCGCGCGCGAGGACTGGGTGGAGGAGGCGTGGCGGATCGTCGACCCGGTGATCAAGGCGGGTACGCCGGTGCTGGAGTACGAGCCGGGGAGCTGGGGCCCGAAGGAAGCCGACGCGCTCGTGCCCGGCGGCTGGCACGTGGCGGCCGAGTGAGCGGGATGGGCGAGATCTGGCTCATCCGCCACGGCGAGACGGCGTGGAGCCTGTCCGGGCAGCACACCGGCCGCACCGACGTCCCGCTCACCCCGGAAGGCGTGCGCCAGGCGGAGGCGCTCGGCGACCGCCTCGCCGGGAAGCGGTTCGCGCTGGTGCTGACCAGCCCCCGCGCCCGCGCCCGCGAGACCTGCCGCCTCGCCGGCCTCGCCGGCGCGGCACAGGTCGATGACGACCTCGCCGAGTGGGACTACGGCGACCTCGAAGGGCGCACGAGCGCCGAGATCCGCGGCGAGTTTCCCGGCTGGACGATCTGGTCCGGCCCGGTTCCCGGCGGCGAGACGGCGGCGCAGGTGGGCGCACGCGCGGACCGCGTGCTGGCTCGGGCGCGGGAGGTCGCCGGCAACGTCGCGCTGTTCGCGCACGGCCACCTGCTGCGCGTCGCGGCCGCCCGCTGGCTCGGCCTGCCGCCGGCGGAGGGGCGGCTGTTCGCCCTCGACACCGCCTCGATCTCGGTGTTGGGGCTCGAGCAGGGCCTGCCCGTGATCCGGAGCTGGAACGTCCGCTGCGGCGGCGAGTGAGGAGCCGGCAAGAGGGGAAAGGGAAGAGGGCAAAGGAAATACAAGACAAGAGACGCAACGGTCGTGTCGTGGTCTTCCCTTTGCCCTTTCCCCTCTTCCTTTTTCCCGCCCCTCGCGGGGCCGCGCTGTCAAACCGTGACAAGGTGGCGGGGACGAGGCGTCTCTCCTAGCATGGACGCTGTGGCCCCCCCGATGACCGAGGCAGTACCCGAGGCGCTCGTCCGGTCCGGTACCGGTGCCTGGGACGACGCGGCGCGCTGGGTCGAGATCTTCGCCGAGCTGGCGGCGGGGCGCGTCGAGCGCCTGGCCGACCTCTACGACCTCTCGAGCCGGCGGCTGTACGGGCTGGCGCTGTGGCGGACCGGCCGTCACGACCTCGCTGCCGACGTGGTGCAGGATGTGTTCGTCCGCGTCGCCGAGCAGGGGGCGCGGCTCGCCCGCGTGCGTGACCCGCGCTGGTGGCTGCTCTCGGTCGCCCACCGGCTCGCGATCGACGCCGTCCGGCAAGCGGCGCGCCGGGAGGCGGAGCCGGTTGAGGACCACGCGGAGCTCGCGGCGGACCCGGTGGACCACGGCCGTGCGCTCGACGCGCGGCGCGTCTGGGATTTGGCGGCGCGGCTCTCCGCCAAGCAGCGCGAGGTGGTCTATCTCCATCACGCGGCTGGGATGAGCCACGCCGAGATCGGGCGCTGCCTCGGGATCCCGGCGTTCACCGCGGCCAGCCGCTACCGGCTCGCGCTGGCGGCGCTGCGCAGCATGTTGGGGAGGACGATATGAGCGGGCACGACGACGAGTTGGCGCGGCTGCTCGCCGCGGTCGCGGAGGAGCAGCCACCGCGCGCGCTGCGCGAGCGCGCGCTCGCGGCCGCGAGCGACGCCCGGCCGGAGGTGGAGGAGGCCGACCCGTGGCGACGGCTCTGGGAGAGCCGCCCGCTGCGGCTCGCGTGGGCGATTGCGGTCGCGCTCCTCCTGGCCGCCAATGTCGTCAGTCGGACCGGTTCACCGCCTCACCCACGAACGGCCGCACCCGTCGCTGCGGCGAAAGAGCACCAAGACAGCCGCGAGCTTCAGGCCATCGTCGCGCTGCCCCGAATCAGGTTGGGAGGCTCCGGCATCGACACCCCCGAGGGGCAAGCCGGCGGGCCGCACGTCCCCGCACCCAAGGCCCCGCACCACGACACGGAGGACAAGTCATGAGCTCTTCTCAGAGCAGTCGATCGGTTCGTCTCACCATCGTCGCCGCCGCCGGCCTCGTCGTCGTCCTGACGGGAGCGCTCGCCGCGAGGCTTCTGAGCCACCACGACGCGGCTGCCTACGCGCTGGAGACGCCTCCATCGGCGGCCGTCCCGGCACCATACCCCTGCAACCTCAGCAAGCTGGAGATGCCATGCTGGGGATGCCTCTGGGCCCAGTCCTGGCCGCTCCGCTACCGGACGGACCTCGACATGCTCGCCCCGCTCGGCACCGGCACCGCCAACGCGGCGACGTGGTTCGCCGCATTCGCAAAACCCAACGGTCCGCGCTACGCGGAGGCCGCGGCCGCCATGGCGCGTCGCGTCGCGCACGGGCCGCTGCCGATCGCGCCACAGGGGTTTGACGTGCTGCCGCCCAACGACCCGCTGCTCGCGGAGGCCGCCCCGTGGTGCGACCAGGCCACGATGCGCTTCTACCCCGACGTCTTTCCCGTGCGGGGCGCCGACACGCAGCTTCCCAACAACCTGCTCACGCTCAACCTGGCGCGCTCGTGGATCGCGCGCGGGCACGACGCCGCGAGCTTCGACGATGCGATGGCGGATTTCCGGCGCGTCATCCGCCTCGGGCGCCTCCTACGACAAGACGACGTGGTCGTTATCGACGATTTCCTGGGTTCGGTGTACATCCGGTGGGGCGCCGAGGAGATCTACGACCGTGCCCGCAAGGAGGGGAACACCGACCTGGCGCTGCTCGCCGCAGTCGTCGCGGGCGAAGGGGCGCCGCAGCGCTACCTCACGGCCGCTCGCATGACGTCGATCGAGATCGCACCGTACCTGCGCGAGATCAGCGCCGGTTCGTACGAGCTCCAGTTGCCGGCGGAGCACTACAAGGCAATCACCGAGATGGCGATGTCGTCGCCGGACCGTCGCTTCCGCGCCGAGGCGATCCTGAGACTCCGGTTCGTCGCAGCGCTCGGCGCCGGGCCGATGCGGGCCGACGCCCACGCGTTGCTCGAGAAGCTGGCGTCAGGTCCGGACCCGATCGTGGCCGCCGACGCGCGCTGGAGCCTCGCCACGCCTGTGAGCGAGGAGGAGTTGAAGGGTCTGCTCGGCGAGAGCCAGTACCAGTATCAGTGACCCGACTGTGGCCGGGTCCAAGCGGCGGGCGGCGTCAGTTCCGGTCCGGCCCGCGGTGCTTCCCGAGGTGTGTCTCGATGTCGTCGCCGGCCTTGGCCTCGTCGCTCCAGTCCTTCTTCGTGTACTCGAGCTCCTCGACGGCCTGGCGCTGCTCCGGGGTCTGGAAGAGCGCCATCGCCGCCAGCCCGGCCTGTCGGGAGGCCGTCGGCAGTGGGTGCTTGTTGAGGACGTGGCGCTTGAGGAAGAGGCCGAGCCCGAAGAAGATGAGGAGCACCAACGCGACGTAGACGGCGGCGAGGACGCTGCTCATCGCCGTCACCGTTGCAGCGGCATGAACACCGTGCCGTGGCGGCCGGGGACGGCGCCGTAACCCATCGGCCGCTCCGGCAGCGGGACGCCGGTGGCGCGGCGGGCGGCGAGCAGCTCGCCGAGCGGGACCGGCCGGACGCCGCGCGCGGCGGCCTCGCGGAGGAAGCGGCGCAGGTCGTCGGCGTACGGGCCGCCCTCGAGCTCGGCGTGGACGGTGAGCACCGGCCAGGCGGTCG
>JAJXUY010000124.1 GCA_021782525.1 Acidobacteriota bacterium
CGGCGGTTGCCCCCCAATAGGTCCCAGGCGCGCTACATCGGGCCGGATCTCGGCCGGCACAACGCGCCTGAGACGTTCACGAGCAAGGTGGACGCCGAAGGCTGGCTCTCCGCCGAACGTCGGCTGATCGAGTGGGACGAATGGTCCCCGCCGGCCCAGCGCCGGGCGAAGCAACTGCACGACGACACCCAGACCCTGCACACCTACGTCGGCACCTGGCTGCCGGAGCGTGCCGCGGTTCGGGGGTTGAAGCCGAAGACCCTCAGCGAGTACCAGCGCTACCTAGACCGGCTGATCTTCCCGACGCTCGGAGACCTGCGGCTGAAGGACATCACGCCGGCCACCGTCCGCGCCTGGATCGGCAAGCTGAACCCGGCGACGCCACGGCTCAACGAGCACGCCTACACCCTGCTCAAGACGATCTTCGCGACTGCCGTCCAGGACGAATTACTGGACCGCAACCCGTGCCGCGAGCGGATGCGCAGGCCCGTCCGCCACATCGGGGAGCCGGCCACCCTCGACGAACTGGCCCTGCTGGTCGCCGCAATGCCCGAACGGCTGCGCCTCATGATCGAACTCGCGGCATGGTGCGCCCTGAGGTTCGGGGAGGTCGCCGAGCTCCGCCGCGGTGACATCGACCTGACCAATGGTGTGATCCGGGTGAGCAGAGCCGTCCAGTGGGTCGACGGCACGAAGATCGTCGCCGCCCCGAAGGCCGACAGCGTCCGCGTGGTCGCGTTCCCTCCCCACATCGGCGATGCGATCAAGGAGCACCTTCAGAAGCACGCCCAGTGGGGCAAGGACGGCCTGCTCTTCCCGACCACCCACGGTGAGCAGTACCGGGCGCCCACGTTCCACCAGGCGTACTTCAGGAAGGCCCGGGAGGCCGCCGGACGCCCCGACCTCCGCTTCCATGACCTCCGCCACACTGGAGCCACGATGGCGGCCGCGTCAGGCGCCACGCTGGCGGAGTTGATGCAGCGTCTTGGGCACTCGACCGTCTCGGCGGCCTTGGCGTATCAGCACGCCGTCGAGGGCTCAGACAAGCGGATCGCCGCGCAACTCTCGCTGATCGCCCTGGCGAGGGACGGTGATGGCCGCTAGAGAGTCATCGGGGGGGCCGACCGAAATTCAATCGCCCTGAGCCAACGCCAGAGATACAGGCCAGCTTGGGGCCAGTGTCTGGGACTCCTTTGGTCCCCGCTCGGTTCCACGGATACATTCAGACCATGCATCGTGGGGCAGGGGCTGAGCCCAGGGTCAGCTTCACGGCCGAGACTGACATGGCACCGCTCGTTGAGCGCTGGCTTGAGACGATTGGCAGCGTGTGTATCGGACGTGAGGTGGAGGTCGGGTTTGGCATCCCCGACCTAGTTGCCGGCGTGGGCGACAGAGCCGCCCTGCGTAACCGCCGCCGGCAGGCACAGCCAGTCACGCAGTCACTTCAGTTGGCTCTCCTGGATTTCTGTCGAGTGAGCAGGTCTGAATCCGACTTACGAGAGTGGGCACCTAGCGGCTTTTCCGAGCTCAAGCGCCAAGCGCTTCAACCGCTTATGAAAAGAGAACTAGTGCTCGTGCGGAACGGAAAGTTCCGCGCCCGAGTTGCCCCGAGGGACCCTTTCGATACGCTCGTAGCAGTAGAGTTGAAACTTGCAGACGCCACCCGCGGTTTGGCACAGGCTCACGCCTACCGCGTGTTTGCGGACATTTCCTATCTTGCTCTTCCAGCGCGCCGAGTGAGCAGTTCTGTCATGGACCGGGCGCGCTCGATCGGGGTTGGGATCCTAGCCGTGCACCCCGGCCTCGTGGAGGAAGTCGTCTGTCCCGACCCGGCATCGTTCGCGACCGCCGGCCGTAGACGAATGGCGAGCGAGTATACGTTGGCGGCGCATGCGGACGGCGCCTCGCGGCTAGCAGGGGCCCCGAAGCGACGTTAGGCGAGGACCTCCGCCCACCGCTCCAAGAACGCCCCACTATCCCCGACAATTCGAGGCGGCGGAAGTGCTCTGTAGAGCGCGGACGCATCCTGAACGAGGTCGCGCAAGTGTCGGATACGCTGGCCTGCCGGAAGGGCGGCCAGCGCGTCAACTTGGTTCCGCTGAGCGACCAAATTGTGCTGCACAAGGAGCACACGGTCTCTTGTCGTTAGGTCCTCCAAATCCGGGTTGCTACCGAACAGAGCAGCGGCCTGCGGTGTACCGAGAGCCACGGCTCCCGCATTCGCCTTTCTCATCAACACGTAGGAGTCCACGGCGACCGAGTTAAGTAGTTGAGGCACGTAGATGCGATCCAGAGGGCTCCAACCCTCCTCCTCGGCTTCCGGCTGAGGAATCATGTTCATCAGGTTGCCGCTCACACCTGTACCCCAACCGCTTGCTCCGAGCGCGAGCAACAGAAGGCCGCTACTTGCTCGCTTCCCAACGACCACGGAAATACCAGCTTCTCGCAGCACAGTCAAGAGGTCGTGCAACCCACGGAGCACGGCGACATCCGCCAAAGGGGCGAACGACGCCTGCGGCGATGAGACCAAGAGGTAGAGGGTGGACATCGGCTGCCCCGTTACAGCCGCAAGCAAGACGTCTCTCGATGTCTCCTCCGACAGCCAGGAGCTATGGACCGCAATGCCTGTCCATAGCTCGGCCCCCGTACCCAGGTCGAGTGATGTCAATTGATGCTCTGCCTCTGCAGCACACGCTAATGACTCATGAATCCAGGACGCCTCACCCTCTCCTGCATAGAAGTAGGGTGTGATGACTGCGTCGGGTGAGGATTCGAGTACGTGATGAAGCACGGCCGCACAATAGGTTCCGCGAGCAGTGTCGTCGGAGAATCCCGTCAGTCGCGGCCCCTGACCGTACGGCAATCGCATGACTTGCTTCGGCCTGAACTCCTCAGGGCTCCGCGAGTAATGGGTGACCGGGTCCACCACTGACATCGCCCCGATCTCCCTCGCTGAAGCGATGAACTCGGCCACTCGCCGGCCAGCGCGGATGTCGACGATGACACCATGTGGGCCAATGTCCCGTAGGCCATCGCCCTCCGCGAAGTTCTTGACTTGCGCCAAGTTTACGAAGAATCTTTGAGATGCCGCCTCGCCCAACTGGGAACCTTCGATAGCCAATAGCGCCCGATCCACGTCTGCGAGGAGGTCCGCCGGCCGCAAGTAGCGGCGGTGAGGTTGTTTCTGCAGCATTCGCTCGATCACGTCTGCAGCGACGCTAGGGATGTTGGGGTCGATGGCGCGGACGGGCTGGGGTGTCTGGCGTAACGGTGCCAGCCACCGATCCTGAAGACTTGGGGCGAAGAAGGGCTGGACGTTCGTGAGGAGCGTGTAGCCCAAGGCCCCGATCACAAACTGGTCGCTCCGCCAATCGCCATGAGTGGGCGTCGACCGCACCTGCTCGGGACTCATCCACCCGGGGGTCCCTGGCGTCGGAAGGTTCGTCAGCGTCTCATCATCCATGTGCCGCGCAAGCCCAAGATCGACAATTACGGGCGCCCCGTTCGGCCGGATGATGATGTTGCCTGGCGACAAGTCTCGGTGAGCCGTGCGTTGAGCCCAGATAGCAGAGGCCGCATCAACAAGTGCGCGAACGAGTTGCATTGCTTCCGGGACCGTGAAGACCTGCCCCCCCGCAAGGCAGTCGCGAAGAGAGTGACCCTCGACGAATGCCATCTTGATCCATTTGAACGTGAGGCCCGCGCGTTGGTAATCGCCGTGGTCGATGAAGTCCACCACGCCAGGGTGATTCACTCGTTGAAGGGCGGCCAACTCCCGATCTACTCGAGCAGCTTCGGATAGACCCGGGTCTATCACCTTCAATGCGTATCGCCCCTCGCTCGCAAGCACCTTGAAGGTGCAGGCGAACCCCCCGGTGCCGAGGTGCGAGAGGGAAGCGTCGGATGGAGAGATCTCGCGTGCGACATCTTCGAGAATGGTCCGGTCAGCGGGCATGGTTTCTTGCTCCGAGGCGAGTTGGGGCAACAGCGGTTCCACCTTCAACGCGAACGTATCAGTCACAAGAGGCCTTGGGGCAAACGTAATTGGCTCGCCCGTCGAGCGGAAGGGTTACCCCTACTAGAGCACTACCCGGGTGATCGTCCTGGCTGACGTCAGTTCAGCCTGAATCCGCCGAGCCTGTTGGGGTGTCAGAATGGCGAATGCTCCTGTGACAAGCGAGGATAGGACTTACCACAGCTCTATTCCACGGCTTGACAGGAGCACTCGTAGTGAAAGTGTGCCACAGCTTTGAGCCCGCGTTCGATGACCCGACTCTGGTGTCGTTCGGTGGGCTGCCCGCGGTGATGGCCTTGGCCGAACAAGCCGGCCTGCACCACCTGGTCGGCGAGCACGTGAGCGTGCCCGGGACGGCGGGGTCGAACGCCGCGATCAAGGTGTCCGGGCTGGTGGCGGGGATGGTCGTCGGCGCGGACTCGATCTCGGATCTGGATGTGCTGCGGCATGGCGGGATGGGCAGGGTGTTCGACGGGCTCCGCGCCCCGACGACGCTGGGCACGCATCTACGAGGTTACCGGTTCGGGCATGTCCGGCAGGTGGATGCGGTCGCTTCCCGGCTGCTGGCCAACCTCGCCCGGTTGTCGCCGATCCTGCACGGTGCGGACCAGCTCGTCTACGTGGATGTGGATGACACGATCCGTGAGACCCACGGCTACCGCAAGCAGGGCGTCGCCTACGGCTACTCCGGGGTGAAAGGCCTCAACGCCCAGGTCGCCACCGTCTCCACGATCACCGCGGCTCCGGTGATCGCCGCGACCCGGCTACGCAAAGGCAACGTGGCCTCCGCGCACGGGTCGGCCCGGCTGATCACCGACACCCTCGCCACTCTCCGCCGGGCCACCACCCCGGGGGTGGTTGTCGTGCGCGCCGACAGCGCGTACTTCACTCACCAGGTGATCTCGGCGATCAGCCGTGGTGGGGCGTTGTTCTCGGTCACCGCGAGGATGAACCCGGCTGTGACCAAGGCGATCGCCACCATCGAGGAGCAGGCGTGGACGCCGATCCGTTACCCGCAGGCCATCTTCGACGAGGACCAGCAGTGCTGGATCTCCGACGCCGAGGTCGCCGAAACCACGTTCACCGCGTTCACCTCCCGCCGCCAGGGCGATCACGTGACCGCCCGGCTGATCGTGCGCCGGGTGAAGCGCCTCAACCCCCAGGCGAAGGTCCAGGGCGAGTTGCTGCCCGGCTGGCGTTACCACGCGGTGTTCACCGATTCGACCTTTGGCCTGGTCGAGGCCGAAGCCGCGCATCGGGACCACGCGATCATCGAGTCGGTGTTCGCGGACCTGAAACACGGGCCGCTGGCCCACGCCCCGTCCGGCCTGTTCACCGCGAACGCCGCCTGGCTGGCGCTGGCCGGGATCGCGTTCAACCTCACCCGGGCTGCCGCACGCCTCACCGGCACAACCCTCGGCAAGGCCCGTACCGCGACCGTGCGTCGCACCATCATCGCCGTGGCCGCCCGGGTCGCGAACCGGGCCCGGCACTGGATCCTGCACCTGCCCCGCGACTGGCCTTGGCAGCAGCAACTCGCCGCCCTCTACGACACGACCATGCCCCAGCTCTCGGCCGCCGGACCCTGACCGGGCATCCCCACTGTCGGCACACGAGCGAGGAACCCCAGTGGAAAAGCCGGGCAGACCGGCGGATCTCCCACGCCCACCCACGAAATCACCCGGGAGGCCCGCAGGAAATCGCGGGAATCCTCACTCACGAATAAGGGTCGGCGGATCCAGGCTCAGCCACCCCTGCATGGTTGCTGCGGGC
>JAJXUY010000125.1 GCA_021782525.1 Acidobacteriota bacterium
CGTGGCGATCTCGCCGAAATCCACGAGACTTCGCCCCGCCACCGGCGGGGCTCGCAGTGACAGCGATTTCTCTACGACCGATGGCAAATCGGTATGAGTTGTCTTCGCGTCTTCGACGGCGAGCAAGTGCATAATGAGGGCCGTCAAAGCCGGAGGAGATGCGGGATGGCGGCTCCCAGGGAACTCGAGAGGCTCGTCGAGCGGTTCGACCGCAACCTCGCGTCGTATGAGTCCGCCGCGTACAACGAGGCCCAGGTCCGCGACGAGTTCATCGACCCGATGTTCGAGCTGCTCGGCTGGGACATGCACAACCGGCAAGAACACGCCGAGGCCTACAAGGACGTCATCCACGAGGACGCGATCCAGATCGGCGGGACGACCAAGGCGCCCGACTACTGCTTCCGCATCGGCGGCACCCGCAAGTTCTTCCTGGAGGCGAAGAAACCCTCGGTCTCGATCAAGGACCAACCGAACCCCGCCTACCAACTCCGCCGCTACGCCTGGTCGGCCAAGCTACCGCTCTCGCTGCTGACCGATTTCGGAGAGCTGGCGGTCTACGACTGCCGCGTCAAGCCAGAGAAGACCGACCAGCCGGCGATCGCGCGGATCAACTACCTCACGTGCGACCAGTACCCCGAGCGCTGGGACGAGATCGCGGCCGTCTTCTCCAAGGAGGCGGTGCTCAAGGGCTCGTTCGATCGCTTCGGCTCTGCCACGAAGGGCAAGCGCGGCACCGCGGCGGTCGATGCCGCGTTCCTCAGCGAGATCGAGCGCTGGCGTGACATCCTCGCCCGCAACATCGCGTTGCGCAACCCCGGCCTCGGCATCCGCGAGCTGAACGAGGCGGTGCAGCGCACCATCGACCGCATCATCTTCCTGCGCATCTGCGAGGACCGCGGCATCGAGACCGAGAGCCAGTGGCAGCTCCGTGCTCTGGAGAACGGCGCCAACGTCTACCAACGCCTGTTTCAGCTCTTCCAGCGCGCCGACGAGCGCTACAACTCCGGGCTGTTCCACTTCCAACGCGAACCCGGGTTTGCCGAAGGCCCCGACATCCTGACGCCGGGCCTCGCCATCGACGACAAGGTGCTCAAGGAGATCATCGGCAACCTCTACTACCCGGAGTCGCCGTACGAGTTCTCGGTGCTCCCCGCCGACATCCTCGGCCAGGTCTACGAGCAGTTCCTCGGCAAGGTCATCCGGCTGACGGACGGCCACCGCGCCAAGGTCGAGGACAAGCCCGAGGTCAAGAAGGCCGGGGGTGTCTACTACACGCCGACCTACATCGTGGACTACATCGTCGAGCACACCGTCGGCAAGCTGCTCAAGGAGACGACCCCGAAACAGGCCGCGGACCTCAAGATCCTCGACCCCGCGTGCGGCTCCGGTTCGTTCCTGCTCGGCGCGTACCAGAAGCTACTCGACTGGCACCGCGACTGGTACGTGGCGGACGGCCCCGAGAAGCACACCAAGGCCCGCAAGGGCGGCCAGCCGGCGCTCTACCAGGCGGCCGGCGGCGAGTGGCGGCTCACGACCGCCGAGCGCAAGACGATCCTTCTGAACTCGATCTTCGGCGTGGACATCGACCCGCAGGCCGTCGAGGTCACCAAGCTCTCGCTGCTGCTCAAGGTGCTTGAAGGCGAAAGCGAACAGGGCGTCAACCAGAACCTCAAGCTCTTCCAGGAGCGCGCCCTCCCCGACCTCGCCAACAACATCAAGTGCGGCAACTCACTGATCGGCAGCGACTACTACCAGGGCCGGCAGGGCGAGCTGTTCGACGACGAGGAGGCGCTGCGTGTCAACGCCTTCGACTGGGACAAAGGTTTCGCGCCGATCTTTCGGCGAGGCGCCCCTGGTTTCGACGTGGTAATCGGCAACCCTCCATACATCCAACTCTCCATGGAGGCGTACTTCAACGCTGATGTCCACAGCTACCTTTCGGAAACCTACTCGTCGTCAATGGGCCGAATGAATACATTTGGGCTCTTCATCGAAAAGAGTCTGGGTGTTCTCCTCAACGACGCAGGCCGCGTCAGCTTCATTGTGCCCAATACCCTCCTAAGTCAGGATTACTACGAGGAGCTGAGGCGCATGATGCTGGGGCTTCGGATCGTAAACATCACCAGCTACGAGTACCCGGTATTTCAAAGTGCCGTAGTCGACACCTGCGTTTTTGTGGTGGAGAAGGCATCACCCAATGGGAACACCGTGGAAATTGTCACGTGTGACAACCGCACCATGACGCTAGGGGTGCACAGGGTTCCGCAGTCGACATTTGGGGCAGCACGCCGCGGTGCGTTCATCGTCCGTGCCGACCGCAACGCACTGGCCATCAAGGCGCGGCTAGATCGAGCTGGGGAACCACTGAGCTTTTTTGCGAACATCAACCAAGCAATAGCATTGAAGTACGACAGGGCTCGATCCCTTTCGAAGCGAGCGAGCAGTCCTCGCCACAAACGAGTAATCGACGGCCGGAACATCGGCAGGTACCAGTTGCATTGGGATGGGTACTTCCTTGACTACGACGTGTCACGGATCCACTCGTGCAAGAGGACCGACATCTTCGAGGCACCGGGGAAGATCCTGTTTCGGCGGGTTGGAGATCGGCTCATCGCCACCTACGACGACGAGCGGTATTACGCCCTCAACACCTTGGTCGTTATCACGCTTCGCGAGTCCGCCGCTACGTCGCTGAAGTACCTCCTTGGGCTGCTAAACTCTCGCCTGCTGAACTTTTACTACGTTACCTTTCTGAAATCCACCAAGAAGGCATTCTCCGAGATTCAGGCACGCCAACTCGCGGCCCTGCCCTTCCTGGTGCCGGATCAACGGGACTCGGAAGCCACGGGCCGCTCTACCCGCATCGTAACGCTTGTCGATCGGATGCTTGTACTGCACACGACGCTTGCAGCCGCACGCACCTACCATGAGAAGACCGTCATCCAGCGCCAGATCGACGCGACCGACCGCGAGATCGACGCCCTCGTCTACGAGCTGTACGGGCTCACCGACGACGAGATCAAGATCGTCGATGGGACCGCGCCATGACGCTCTCCGCGATCTCCCGCGCCGGTGTGACGGTGCGCCTGACCGACGAACGCTGGGTACACATCGCCGAGGAGCACTGCGAGCTCGCGGGCATGCGGGAGGAGGTGGTCGCCGCGGTCAGTGATGCGGACCGAGTGCTCGCCGGAAGCGCTGGCGAGCTCCTCGCGTTACGTAAAATGGACGACGGCAAGACCTTGGTGGTAGCCTACCGCGAGATCAAGACGGACGACGGGTTCGTCATCACGGCGTTTCTTACCCGTCGTACCGGGAGCCTGGAGAGGAGGAAGCAGGTATGGCCAGAGCCGAGCTAGCCGAGATGCTGAGCCTGGTGCCGGCGGTGCTCCACGCGCCGCACCGGTACCTGTGGTCCTCCTACGATGCCGAGGCGGACGTGCTCTACGTCAACTTCAAGAAGCCCGCGCACGCCACGGACAGCGAGCTGACCGACGACGACGTGATCGTCCGCTACGAGGGCGACGAGGTCATCGGCTACACGATCCTGCACGCCTCGAAGCGGCCGTAGGCCGGTTGGGCGGACTGGCCCCGACAAACGTCGTATGCCGCGTCTTAGGGTGCCGGGTCCGGCACTCTTGATTTGACACTCGCTGACGTTGGCGGATCGCGTGGCGCCGGGTACGTCCTTCCTGGTTCTTTCGGACCACGGACCACGGACTACGGACCACGTCTTTCCGGTGCCGAATCCCGGAGCCCAGACCCCTGGGGGCACGGGGGGTCTAGAGCGGCCGGGTGGGCGGTGGAGCGGCCGCGGGACCCCCCGCAAAGGAAAGAGCGAGGAGCGGCTTGGCCGCGACTCGCTGGGGGGCACGGGGGGTCTAGAGCGGCCGGGTGGTGCCGGAGCTGCGGTGGATGCCCCTACCAGATCGAGCGCGCGACGGCTTTGCCGGCGTGCGCGTGGGGGTTCGGGGGGCTAGAGGCGGCGGGGGTCGGTCGGGGGGCCGCCGGGCCCCCCGACCAACATGGTGGAGGCGGGGGGAATCGAACCCCCGTCCGGAAGACTTGGGTCGCAGGTGTCTCCGTGCGCAGCCTACTGTTGGTTCTCGTCGCGGCGGCTGGGTGTAGGCTCCCGTCCGCCGCGACCAGCCCGAAAGATCTCGACCGCCGCTGCCGGGCGAAGCGGCGGTCCAGCCTGCTTTTGCGTCGCCGTGATCAGGTTCGCAGGCGGGAGCCGGCGATCACGACGTGACTGCGTTTAAGCAGCCAGTGCTAGCTCAGTGTTGGCAGCTATGAGTTTCCGCCCTTATTACGTGGCGGCGGACCACGGCACGCTGCCGGCGACCCAACATGTCCCCCGTCGAACCCGGTACGCCCCCAGGTCACGGTCCACACCAGTGTACGCCGCTCGGCGCCGCTTGACGAGGGGTAGGCCGGGGACTAGTGTGAGCGCCATGGTGGAGCTGGAGCCGATCAGCGTCGTGGTCACCTCGGTCGGGACCGAACAGCAAGCGGTGGAGATCTCGGAGGAGCTGGTGGCGAAGCGCCTCGCCACCTGCGTCAACATCGTCCCTTGCCTGCGCTCGATCTACCGCTGGAAGGGGAAGGTGTGCGAGGACACCGAGTACCTGCTGATGATCAAGACCCGGCGCTCGCTCTTCCCGGCGGTGAGCGAGGCGATCCGCGAGATCCACTCCTACGAGCTGCCCGAGGTGCTCGAGTTCCCGGTCGGCAACGCGGAGCCGAACTTCCACCGCTGGGTGGTCGAGATGGCCACCGGCGTCCCCGAGGCCGAGCTGGAACCGGAAGCCGAGCCCTCGTTCGACTGAGTGTGGCCACCGCGCTTCGGCCTCGCGAGAGGCGGCCGTTCAGGTTGCCTCGAGGTTGGCCGGAGCGTACAATTTTTCACGTGGGGCCCGTCGCCCCGATCCGGAGGATCTCGCCATGAAGCTCACGCGTCTGCTTGCCGGTGCGCTCTTGCTCGTCCCGTCGCTGCTCTTCGCCCAGGCGGAGGGGAGGATCAAGGGGGTCGTGACCGACACTCACGGGACGCCGATCGTCGGCGCGAAGGTCATCCTCACCTGCCCCGACATCGCCAACTTCCGCCGCGAACTGACCACCAACGACAAGGGCGGGTTCGCCACTCTGATTGTGGACGCGACGCGCGAGTACCTGTTCCGCGTCGAGGCCCAGGGGTACCAACCGCAGGAGTCGATGCAGAAGCCGAAGATCGGGGGGCAGACGCTCGAGGTGAATTTCGCGTTGCGCAGCCTGCAGGAGATCCAGGCGGCGGAGCAGCAGAAGGCGCTCGAACAGCCCGGCCTCAAGGACGCCCGCGAGGGGCAGAAGCTGCTCGAAGAGGGGAAGACGGTCGAGGCGCGCGCCAAGTTCGCGGCGGCGGTCGCGGCCAAACCGGACTTGTACCTCGCGTGGCTGGCGCTGGGCGACATCGACCAGAAGGCGGGGAAGAACGACGACGCGATCGCCGCGGCGGAGAAGTGCCTGCACTACAAGCCCGAGTTTCCCCAGTGCCTGGCGCTGGCGATGAACGCGACGCACGCGAAGGGCGACAAGGCGGCGTACGACGCGTACGTCAAGCGCTACGAGGTGGCCAACCCCTCCGACCCGACGCTGTACTACAACCAGGCCGTGGCGTTCCTCAACAAGGGCGACGACGCGAACGCCCGGCCGCTGCTGGAGAAGGCGCTGGCGGCCAACCCG
>JAJXUY010000126.1 GCA_021782525.1 Acidobacteriota bacterium
GAGCTGGCCGACAAGGCCGGGAGGGCGGTGGCCGCGGGCGCGCGGATCGAGGTGATCGGCCCCGACCACCCCTGGGTGTCGCGCGGCGGCGTCAAGCTGGCCGCGGCGCTCGACGCGTTCGGCGTCGACCCGGCCGGGAAGCGCTGCCTCGACGCTGGCGCCTCGACCGGCGGCTTCACCCACGTCCTGCTCGAGCGCGGCGCGGTCCAGGTGGTGGCCGTCGACGTCGGCCGCGGGCAGCTCGACTGGCGCCTCGCCTCGGACCCGCGGGTCGTGGTCATGGACGGCGTCAACGTCCGCCTCTTGGCGCCCGCCGACGTCCCCGGGCCGTTCGCGATCGTCACCGTGGACGTCTCGTTCATCTCGCTGCGCCTCGTGCTCCCGGCGCTCGCCGCCGTCCTCGCGCGCGACGGGGACCTCGTCGCCCTCGTCAAGCCGCAGTTCGAGGCGGGCCGGGCGCAGGTAGGCAAGGGCGGCGTCGTGCGCGATCCCGGGGTGCGCGAGGCGGCGATCGTCGCCGTGATCGAGGCGGCCGCGGCGCTCGGCCTCGCCTGCCGTGGGCGCATCCCGTCGCCGATCGCGGGGCCGGCGGGGAACGTCGAGGAGCTGGTGCATCTGGTGAAGAGTTAGGAGTCAGAGGCGGCAAACGGCAAAGGGTAGAGGGCAAAGGGAAGACAAGGCCAGTGCTGGTCGTGTCTCTACCTTTCCTTTACCTTTCCCCTTTTCCCTCTCTCGTCCTGTCCCTGCCCCTTCACTCTTGGCGGCTCACTTGCCCGGGTCGAGTCCGACGCTGAACGTGCCGTCGGTCTCCTTGCGGGAGAGGCAGCGGAAGGCGACCAGCGTGGTCGTGTGCTCGACGCCGGGCAGGGCGGCGATCTCGCCGGTCACCAGCTCCTCGAGCCGCTCGTTGCGGGAGGTGCGCAGCACGGCGACCATGTCGTACTTGCCGGCGACCGAGTACAGCTCGTGCACGCCCTCGCGCTCCATCAGGGTGTCGGCGACCGCGTGGAGCTGGCCGGGCTTGACGTTGATCAGGACGATCGCTTCCAGCATCGTGCACCTCCCGATGCCAGGGTAGCAGCGGGCCGGGCCGCGGTGAAGCTTGGCAGGCCGCGGGCTTCGTGCCACCATGCGCCAAGATGAAGCTCCCGGTCACGGCGCCGCAGGGACGGTGGGGGGTTGCGTTCGACTACGCCCAGATCGTGGCCGGCTCGCTGCTGGTCGCGGCGGGGACCAACCTCTTCTTCGTCCCCAACAACGTCGTCTCCGGCGGCGTCACCGGCCTCGCGATCATCGCCCACCACCTCTTCGGGACGCCGGTCGGCATGGTCGTGCTGCTCCTCAACGTGCCGCTGCTCTGGCTCGGGTGGCGGTACGCCGGCGGCGTGCGGTTCTTCGTCAGGACCGTGGTCTCGGTGGTGATCATGTCGGCGGCGATCGACCTGTCGGCGGCGTGGCTCGTGCCGCCGACGCGCGACCGGCTGCTGGTGATCTGCTACGGCGGGCTGATGGACGGCCTCGGCATGGGCCTGGTCTTCCGCGGCCGCGGCACCACCGGCGGGACCGACGTGCTGGCGCGCCTGGCGCACCGCACCCTCGGGGTCGGGATCGGGCAGGCGTTGCTCGCAATGAACGTGGCGATCTTCGCCGGCG
Organism: Acidobacteriota bacterium; assembly: GCA_021782525.1. The sequence continues at coordinate 1,654 of JAJXUY010000126.1, forward strand.
CCGCGTTCGTGTTCGGCGCCGAGGCGGTGATGGTGGCGCTGGCGCTCGCGTTCGTGTCGGCGCGCGTGCTCGACCTCGTGCAGGAGGGGTTCTCCGCGGCGCGCGCCGCGCTCGTCATCAGCGAGCACCACGACCGCGTGCGCGAGGCGATCCTCGGCCAGCTCGGGCGGGGCGTCACCGTGCTCAAGGGCCAGGGCGGCTTCACCGGGGAGGAGCGGCCGGTGCTCTACGTGGTCGTCGCCCAGCACGAGACCGGGCGGCTCAAGCGGCTGGTGGCGCAGGTCGACCCCGCGGCGTTCGTCGCGATCACGCCCGCCCAGGAAGTGCTCGGCGAGGGGTTCGCGCCCCATGCGGGCGAGGACCCCGTCTGATCGGGCTCCGGCGGTAGCCGGCCCCGCGGCGCCGGCCGGCCGGGAAAGAAGACGGGCGGGGCATCGCGCCCCGCCCGTCGTGCACCACCGAGACCGCGGTTACTGCCCCTGCGGCGGGTACGCCGGCGACAGCGGCGGCGGCGGCGGGAGCGTCATCGGGTTGGACTTGAGCTTGTCCATGATGTACGCGATCGCCCGCTCGAGCTGGGCGTCCTTGCCCGCCATCACGTCGCCCGGGAGGTTGTCCACCTCGATGTCGGGCTCCACGCCGTGGTTCTCGATGACCCACTCGGAGTGGAGGCCGTACAGGCTGTCCTCGGGGATGGTGACGTAGCCGCCGTCCTCGAGCGGCCAGAAGCCGCGGATCCCGCGCACGCCGCCCCACGTCCGCTCGCCGATCAGCGGCCCGAGGCCGTACTTGCGGAAGTAGTAGGGGAAGATGTCGCCGTCCGATGCGGAGTAGTGGTTGAGCAGGCACGCCATATAGCCGTGCACGAGCTGCTGCGGGATCGGGAACGCGACCCCCTCACGGTTGGTCGACATCCCCACGAGGACGCGGCGCAAGCGCTCGAGCACGATCTGGTCGATGAAGCCGCCGCCGTTGTAGCGGACGTCCACGATCAGCCCCTGCTTGCGCACCTGCGGGTAGAACTGGTTGATGAACTGATCCATCCCCTGCTCGTCCATGTCGGCGAGGTACAGGTAGCCGATCTTGCCGCCGGAGGCCTTCTCCACCACCTCGCGGTTGTGGTCGATCCACGCCTTCATGCGCAGGTTCAGCTCGTCGGCGATCGGCTTGACCGTGACGTCGCGCCGGTTCTTGCCGGCCGCGTCGTCGGCCACGGTGAGCCTCACCGTGCCGCCGAGCGTGTTGACGAAGAGGCTGTACGGGTCGGTCGGGAGCTTGAGCTCGTGCCCGTTGACCGCGAGCAGGTAGTCGCCCTGTTTGACGTCGATCCCGGGCTCGGTGAGCGGCGACCGGTAGCTCTCGTGCGTGTTGTCGCCCGGGTAGATCTTGGCGAAGAAGTAGCGGCCGGCCTTGCCGTCGACGCCGAAGTCGACGCCGAGCAGGCCGGTCGGCACGCGCTTGCCGTGCAACTCGTCGCCGCCGCCGACGTAGGTGTGCGAGTTGCCGAGCTCGCCGAGCATCTCGCCGATGACGTAGTTGAGGTCCTCACGGCACGCCACCTCGGGGAGCAGCTTCTCGTACCTGGTGCGGATCTCCGGCCAGTTCACCCCGTTCATCTGGGGGTTGAAGAAGAAGTCGCGCTCGAGGCGCCACGCCTGCTCGTACATCTCCCGCCACTCGGCGCGCGGGTCGACCAGCTCCTGTATGTGCGACAGGTCGAGCGCCTTGGCGGCCTCGCCCTCCGCCTTGCCGTCGCCGGCGGTGCCGACGATGCTGTAGGCGTCCTTGTTCTTGATCAGCGCGGCGGAGCCGTCGGCGCTCAACGCGTAGTCGTCGAGCGGGCTCGTCAGCACCGTGTCCTTGCGCTTGGCCATGTCGAACGAGTGCAGCTCGGGCTCCTCGCCGTGCAGCGCGGTCTCGAAGCTCCGCAGCGGCGTGGTCATGTAGACGAGCTTCCCGCGCACCGCGCTGAGGTGGCCGATCTCGCCGGGCGGCACCGGCAGCGGGACGACCCGCCCGTCGAGGCCGGCGAGGTCGATGTGGATCGGGGCCGAGGCGCCCGGCTTCCACGCCTCGGACTTGTCCGCGTCCTTCTTCGTGTCGTCGCTCTTGATCGACCCCTCGTCCGAGCGCGGCGCGAACGGGGACGGCTCGCCGGCCTGCAACGTCGCGACGTAGATGCCGGCCATCTTCAGCGTCGCGATGTTGAACTCGCTTTCGCTGAACACCGGGTTCTCGTGCTTGAGGCCGATGAAGTAGAGGTACTTCCCCTCGGGGTCGAACACCGGGCCGTAGTCGTTGGTCATCGCCCGCGTCACCTGGGTCGCCTGCGCCGAGGCGACGCTGTACAGGTAGACCGTCCGCATGTCGTTGTCGGCCGCCTTGCTGTAGGCGAGCCACAGGGCGTCGGGCGACCAGGAGAAGTCGTGCATCTCGGAGCGCGGGTCGTTGTCGACCTTCGTCACCTTGCGGTCGCCCACGTCGACGAACCACAGCGCGTGGTCGGAGTCGTCGAAGGTGATCTTCTTGCTGTCCGGCGACCACGTCGGGTCGTACAGGTATCCCTTGGCACGACTGGTCAGGATCTGCTCGGCGCCGCTCCCGTCGGAGGGACGGACCGCGATCTCGGCCTCGCCGGTGCGGTCGGTGACGTAGGCGACCCACTTGCCGTCGGGGGACCACGCCGGGTCCTGCTCGCGCACGCCGGAGCTGGCCGTCAGGTTGCGGGTGTTGCCGTGCTCGGCGGGGACCGTGAAGATGTCGCCGCGGGCCTCGAACAGCGCCCGCTTCCCGTTGGGAGCGATGTCGAACGCCTGGATCGTCTTGCTGGCGTCCACCCAGCGCGGGCGGGTGCGCACGCCGTCGTCGGGGACGTCCACCGTGACCTTGGCGAGCTTCTCGGAGGGGAGGTCGAGCACGTACAGCTGGCCGCCGCAGCCGAACACGATGCCGTCATCGCCCAGGCTCGGCCAGTCCACGTCGTAGTCCTTGAACTCGGTGACCTGCCGGAACTCCTTGGTCTTCAGGCTGTACGCCCAGATGTTCAGGCGCTTCTCCGGGCCGCGGTCGGAGGCGAAGTAGATCGTGTCGCCGTACCACATCGGGTAGGTGTCGGTGCCCTTCCAGTCGGTGACCCGCTGGATCGCGTGCGTGTTGAGGTCGTAGATCCAGACGTCCTGCGCCAGGCCGCCGTAGTACCGCTTCCAGGTGCGGAAGTTGCGGAAGATGCGGTTGTACGCGATCTTCGTCCCGTCCGGGCTGAACGAGGTCACGCCGCCCCGCGGGACCGGGAACCGCGTCGCGGGCCCGCCGGCCGCGGGGACGAGGAAGAGCTGGCCGAACCAGGAGTTGTACGTCGTCCGCCGGGACAGGAACATGATCTGCTTCCCGTCGGGGGTCCAGGTCACGACCATGTTGTCGGGCCCCCAGCGCATCGGCGCGTCGGGCACCACGTCGGAGTGGAACGTCAGGCGGCGGACCGCGCCCCCCTCGGCCGACATGACGTACACGTCGGTGTTGCCGTCGTAGTTTCCGGTGAACGCGATCTCCTTGCCGTCCGGGGAAAACCGCGGCATCAGGTCGAGGCCGGCGTCGGCCGTGAGCCGCTGCGCCACCCCGCCGTTGCGATCGACCTTCCAGAGGCTGCCCCCGGCCGAGAACACGACCGTCCGGCCGTGAAGCGTCGGAAAGCGCATCAAGTCCTGCGCCGCCTCGGCGGCGGCCGGCAGCGCCAGCGCCGCCAGGCCGAGGACGATGGCGCCCGCCAGGCCCGCCCACGCCTTCGCGCCGCGGCCGCTGCCAGAACAACCGTTGAACTCCGTGCTCATTCGCGTCTCCCTTCGGTTCGATGACGAGGCCCGACCACGTTTCCTCATTCCACCCCTTCGAGTGACGCAAGGACTTCGAGGCCCGGACCGTCCGCGGCGGCGACTCGCGCCGGCCCGGACGGCTCCGTGGCCTCAGTATCATAATCCAGGCGCCGCAGGATCGAGCGCCCGGCCCTAGGAGCCTGTCGCGCATAGCGACGAAAGCGAGGGTCGCG
>JAJXUY010000127.1 GCA_021782525.1 Acidobacteriota bacterium
CGAGGCCTCTGCCGCGGCCACGAACATCGTCGGCAACCTGGCGGGGATGATCTGCGACGGCGCCAAGATCGGGTGCGCCCTCAAGACCATGACCGGGGTCGACGCGGCGTTCCGCGCCGCCGGTCTCGCCCGCGCCGGGCTCGTGATTCCGGTCAGCGACGGCATCGTGGGCGCCGATGGGATCGCGTCGCTCGACAACCTCGGCCGCCTCGCCGCCGAGGGTATGGCGGCGATGGAGGACCAGATCCTCGCCATCATGCAGGCCAAACTCGCCGGCCGCGCCGCGTCGTCCTGACGCACCGCGGCACCGGCCGTGGGCCGCGCGGAGGCGAAACGAGGCCCCGGCCGACGACCGCCGGGGCCTCCGGTTCACGATGAACGAGACGTCAGCGCTTGGGCAGCTTCGCGAGCAGCACGGCGACCGCCTTCTCGAGCTGCTGGTCGCGGCCGGACGCCACCAGCGCCGGGTCGTTCGCCACCATGTAGGTCGGCGCCAGCTGCTTGTTCTCCATGATGTCGCCCTGCATGTCCACGAGCGCCACCTCGGGGATGCCGAAGACGAGGTTCTTGTCCTGCAGGCGCTCCCACCACACCGAGGTGCAGGTGCCGGGCACCGGCATCCCCACCGTCTCGCCGAGGCCTAGCTGCGTGTACGCCATCGGGAAGCAGTGCGCGTCGGAGTAGTTCCCCTCGCTCATGATGACGATCGACGGCTTGGTCCAGCGCTGCGTCGGCTCGGTGCCGACCTCGCGGCCGCGCGGCACGTCGCGCGCGTAGATGCGGCCGGAGAGGAACGTCGTCAGCGACTCGACGAGGTTGCCGCCGCCGTTGAAGCGCGTGTCGAGGACGATCGCGTCCTTGTCCACGTCGCGGCCGAAGATCTCCTCGAAGATCTCGCGGTAGGCGCCGTCGTTCATGCCGCGAATGTGGGCGTAGCCGAGCCGGCCGCCCGAAAGCTTGGCGACCTCCTCGCGGCGCGAGCGCACCCAGCGCTCGTAGAGCAGGTGCGACTGGGCCATCCCCGAGATCGGCTTGACCGTCTCCTCCCAGCGCGAGCCGTCGGTCGGATCGAGCAGGGCCAGGCGCACCAGCGTGCCGGCCTTGTGGTTGAGCAGCGGGTACCAGCACTCGCCGGCAGCGATCGTCCGGCCGTCGATCGCCGCGATCACCACCCCGGCGTGGATCCTGCTCCCGGCGTGCTGCAGCGGGCCGCCCTCGATCACCTCGAGGACGCCGACGCCGGGGCCGGTGTGCTTGGGGTCGGGGAAGAAGCCGAGCGCCGCGGTCTCGTCACCCTCGGGATGCAGCGGACGGTAGCGGCCGCCCGAGTGCGAGGCGTTGAGCTCGCCCTGCATCTCGGAGATCAGCTCGGCGAAGTCGCGGTCGTTGTCGATGTACGGCAGGAAGCGCGTGTAGCGTTCGCCGGTCGCCTTCCAGTCCACCCCGTGCATGTCCTTCACGAGGAACTTCTTCCACGTTTGCCGCCAGATGTGCTGGAAGAGGTAGGCGCGCTCCGCGGCGGGGTCGAGCTCCATCATCGCCGAGGCCTTGACCGGCGAGATCTTGCCGGACTCGAGGTCGACGGTCAGCAGCTTGCTGTCGGCGAGGACGAACGCCTTCTTCCCGTCGCGGTCGAGCTTGAGGTCGGCGTCCTTCGCGTCGAGCTTGGCGAGGAGCTTGATCTCCTTCGTGCGCGGGACGTACTTCCACAGGTCGTACCCCTTCTCGAACTTCGCCAGGTCGTACAGCGTCTCGCCGTCGGGGGAGAGCGCCATCCCGGCGAGCTGCGCCGAGTACGGCGACAGGCGCACGATGCGGTCGTCGAGGCCGGCGAGCTCGATCGCGACCGCGGGGGCGCTCGCCGGCCGCTTCGCCTCGCCGGCGCCCGGCTTGTCCTTCTCACCGTTCCCCTTCGCTTCCTCCTTCTCCTTCGCCTTGAGCTGGTCGAACTCGGCGTCGTCGAGGCGGTAGCGGTCCCACGCCTTCTTGGTGAGGAACGCGGCGTAGACGTCAACCTCGCGCCCCTCGCCGGACTGGCTGCGCAGGCCGTGGCGGTCGGTGAGCCAGAGCAGCACCTCGCCCTGGCGCGCGAAGGTCGGGTGGTTGTCCTCGTAGCCGCTCTTCGACACGTTGACGAGCTGGCCCTGGCCGGATGCCGGGATCAGGCCGACCTCGTTCGACCAGCGCGTGTTGGAGAGGAACTGCACCGCGAACCACTGGCCGTCCGGCGACCACTCGTACCACTGGTCGCCGTCCGCGTAGGAGTAGTTGCGATCGCCCGCCAGCACGGTGCGGCTCCGGCCGGTCTTCAGGTTCAGGACTTTGAGCGTCGTGCGCTCCTCGAGGTACGCGATCTCCGACCCGTCGGGGGAGAAGTGCGGCTGGAACACGTCGTTCTCGCCGCCGAGCACGAGGCTCTCCTTGAGCGCCGTCGCGTTGAAGAAGTTCGGCTCGGCCGGGTCGGTCAGGTCGGTGCGGTACAGCTTCCAGCCGCCGTTGCGCTCCGACGCGTACAGCAGCGTGCGCCCGTCCGGCGCGAAGCTCACCGACCGCTCCTGCTCGGGGGTGTTGGTGATCCGCCGCGTCACGCCGTGCTCGGTCGAGGTCACGAACACCTCGCCGCGGGCGATGAAGGCGATCTCCTTGCCGTCGGGGGAGACGTCGAACTCGCTGATCTGGCTGCCGACGTCGATCCGCTCCGGCGACGCGCGGCGGGCGTCCGCGGTGACGGCGACGTCGAGGCGCTTGCTCTCGGCGCTACCGGCCGGGCGCACCCAGATCTCCCCGCCGTATCCGTAGCACAGGTCGCCGCCCCGGGACGCGCTGAGGAAGCGCACCGGCTCCACCGTGTGGTGGGTTACCTGGACCGGGTGCTGCGGATCGGCCAGGTCGAGTCGCCAGACGTTGAACGTCCCGCTGCGCTCGGAGAGGAAGTAGAGCGACTTCTCGTCGGGGCTCCACACCGGCTGGCGGTTGTCCGCGCCGGGCCCGGTCAACTCGGTGTGCCGGCCGGTGGTCGCGTCGTACAGCCAGAGGTCGCGGGCGAACGCCGAGGCGTCGTGCTGGCGCCACTCCATCTCGTACCCCTTCTGGTCGGAGTACGCGAGGCGGCGGCCGGCGCGGTCGAACACCGCGTACATCGCCGGCGTGGTCAACAGCTGCTCGGGCATCCCGCCGCCGACGCTCACCCGGTACAGCTCCGGCTGGGCCGGGGTCGGGAACCCGGTGGCGGCCGCCGAGTCCAGGATCGCGGCGCTGAACAGGACGGACTTCCCGTCGGGCGTGAAGCTGGTCGGCGTCTCGTCCGCGGAGTGGAACGTGAGCCTCCTCGCCTCGCCGCCCGCGGCCGGCATGACGAAGACGTCGAAGTTGCCGTAGCGGTCCGAGGCGAACGCGATCATGGTCCCGTCCGGGGACCAGACCGGCATCGTGTTGTGCGCCTCGCTGACGGTCAGCGGGGTCGCGGCACCGCCCGCGGCCGGCACCTTCCAGAGGTTCCCCTTGTAGGCGAACGCGATCGTCTGCCCGTCGGGCGAGATCGCCGGGTAGCGCAGCCACAGCGCACCCGGCGCCGCGGTCGCGGCGGCATCCGCCGTGGCAGCTGCGGCCACCAAGATCGTCAAGCCCAGCCCGAACGCCACGCCCAAACCACGCACGATCCGCTTCATGCCCCCTCCTCAAAACAGAGTCCGACGGCCGTGCGGCGGCCGTCCCTGATGTCTACGCACCCCGGGCGTGCCGGTTTTCCCCTTGCGATCGGGGCACGGGTCGTTCCCGGCGCCGGCGCGTGCCTACGCCGCCGCGAGCCGGAGCATCTCGACCAGCGCCCGGACCGCGTTCTCCATGTCGGCGACCGCGATGTGCTCGGTCGTCGCGTGCTCGTCGCGAGCGCCGATCCCGACCACGGCCATCTCGATGCCGTGGTTGTTGTAGATCGAGGCGTCGGTGAAGCCGGTGATGAACACCGCCTTGGCGTCGATGCCCACGGCCGCGAGCGCCCGCTTGGCGATGCGCACGGCCCAGGCGTCCTCGGGGATGCGGACCGCACGGCACTTCTCGTCCACCGTGATCTCGGCGGCGGCGCCGGCGCCCTCGACCTCGGACCGGATGACCCGCGTCATCTCCTCGGCGAGGGCCGTCGCCTTGGCGTGGTCCCCGGAGCGGCACTCCGCGAGGAACGAGCACTCGGCCGGCACCCCGTTGCGGATCATGCCACCGCTCACCACGCCGACGTTGGCGGTGGTCTCATGGTCGAGCCGCCCGAGGCGCAGCGCCGCGATCGCCTTCGCCGCGGCGCGGATCGCGTTGATCCCCTTCTCGGGCTCCATTCCCGCGTGCGCCGCGACTCCGGTGACCTTGACGTCGAGCGCCACGTAGGTCGGCCCGCCGATCACGATCGTGTCGAGAGTGTCGTTGTCCATCAGGAAGCCGCGCCGGGCGGTCAGGCGCGAGAAGTCCAGAGCCTTGACGCCGAGCAGCCCGACCTCCTCCTGCCGGCTGACTGCGAACTCGACCGGGGGCCGCACCGGCGCGACGCGTAGCGCTTCGAGAACCTCGGCGATCCCGGCCTTGTCGTCGGCGCCGAGGATCGTGTTGCCGGCCGAGCGGATGATCCCGTCAGCCAATACCGGCTCGATCCCGACCCCAGGCTTGACGGTGTCGCCGTGGCAGGAGAGCAGCACCGGCGCCGCCCCGGCGCAGCCGGCGGCCGGGAACGACGCGATCAGGTTGCCGTAGTCGTCGAGCGCCGCCGCGCCGCCGATCGCCTCGACCTCGCGCAGCAGGTACGCCATGAAGCGCGCCTCGTTCCCCGACTCCGAGTCGATCCGCACCATCTCCATGAACTGGCGGACCATCCGCTCCGACATCACCCACCTCCCGCTCGCGTCCGGGCCCGTGCGAGCACGCGGGCGTCGCGTCCCGCGCCGCCGGGGACGCACGCCGGCGCTCCGGCCCGTGAAACGCCGGCCTTCAGTCGATGTCCTGCGGCGGCTGCGGGCCGGGCACGATGCCGGCGATATCGGGGTCCTCGCCGCTTTCCAGCGGGCCCCGTTCCTTCTTCTCCGCCAACCGCTGCTGGCGCTTCGCTTCCTTGTCCTCGCGGTGCTGCTGGCGGGCGCGTTCGCGCTCGCGCTTGGTGAATGTCGCTCTGTGTTTGACCGCCAAAGCTACCTCCTTGTGGCCGGGCCGGCGGCGGTGGGCCGACGGCTGCCCCTCCGCGGCCGGCGATCCATTCTCGTCAATTTGCCGCCATCGTCCAGCCCCGGGGCGCGAACGGCCACCCGCGGGCGCGAGCAACCGTCGCGCGGAGCGCGGCACCGCCCGCGGCGCCCGCCCGCACGGGCCGAAACCGGCAACCGCCCGGGCAGCCGGAAACCTTCCACGGGCCGCAGAGGCGGTCCCGGGAACACCGGACACGGGAGGCCGGCCCGGTGGAAGAGGTCGAGCCGCGCGGGGTCACGCTCCCCCGCAGCGGCAGATCGAGTCGCGTCAGAAACGGCTGTGCCCGCCGCCGTAACCGCCGCGGCCGCCACCGCCACCGCCGTACCCGCCGCGGCCGCCGCCGCCGCCGTAGCCGCCGCGGCCGCCGGAACCACCGCGGTCGGTCTTCGGCCGCGCCTCGTTGACGACGACGGCGCGCCCGCGCACCTCGGTGCCGTTGAGGCCCGTCATCGCGGCCTTGGCCT
>JAJXUY010000128.1 GCA_021782525.1 Acidobacteriota bacterium
GGGTGGCAGCGGTAGCACGCCGAGCGGTTGGAGGAGCTGTCGAGCGTCATGTTGGTGACCGGGTCGGTCACCTGAGCGTGGTAGCTGTGGATCGACTGGGTGAGCGGAGGGATCCCCGCCTGGCCGGTGCCCGCGAGGGCGTTCGAGCCGTGGCAGGTGGCGCACAGCACCGGCTTGCCGGCGGTGACCACGGTGTCGTACAGACCGGTGCTGGAGTACCCGGCCTTGGAGAGAGCGGACGTATAGGTCGAGTTGCCAACGTTGCGATCGTCGTGGATTCGGAGGATGTTGAGTCGGTAGTCGCGGATCGGGTCGGGGTCGTTGACCCACCCCGCGAGCGGCCGCGCCGCGCTGCCGCTCCCCGAAGCGTGGCACGCGCGGCAGTCCATCTCGTCCGAGATCGGCAGCACGATGTCGGTGGTGGCGAGCACGTTGCCGGCGCTGTCCCGGGCGACCAGACGCATCATCGGGTAGGTGTTCTTGTGCCCGGCGTCGTCGTACGGCGTGATCGGGATCCCCTCGGCGATGAACCAGTCGTTGGCCGGGTCGAACGTCATCGGCTGCGGCGCGTTCATCATCCCGGGCATCGCGACCCCGGTGAGGCCGACGTCGGGCGGCAGCGGCTTGGCGAGGCCGAACAGCGACGCGGCGTACGCCCAGAAGTTGTCCTTCCCGACCGAGGTCGTGTTGATCGAGCCGGTCGGGTCGGCGATCGCCTGATAGGTGACGGTGATCCCTGCTGCGCTCGTCACCAGGTTGCCGGACGCATCCACGACCTGTGCGTGGATGGTGTTGTAGGGGGGGAGGATGGCGAACACGGAAAAGTCCGCGTCCATGCAGTGCATGCCCAGGTTGTTCCAACCCGTGATCGTCCACCCGGTGGTGGCAGGTTGGCCGGGCCGCGCGGCGATCGTGATGATCGCCAGCGCCAGTACAGCGATGAATGACGTCCTTCGGCTCATGGTGCCTCCTTTCCTTTCCATGTCACGGCTCGAGGCAACCATATGGCCATTTTGTAATCTTTCCTGTGACGCGAGTCACGGCGACGGTCTCTCCGGTGGCAATCGTCACAGTTTTTGAGAACGGTTCGCAGCGGTAAGCGGGCGGCGAGCGCCGGGGCCGGCCGCTCAGTCGGCCGCGCCGGCGCGGGCGCGCTGGCGGAAGAACTCGATCACGGCGGGCAACACCGAGATGATGATGATCGCGAAGATCACGAAGGTGAAGTTGCGCTTGACCACGGGAATATTGCCGAACCAGAAGCCGGCCATGACGAAGCCGAGCACCCAGGCCGCGCCGCCGATGACGTTGAACGAGAGGAAGTGGCCGTACGTCATCTTGCCGATGCCGGCGACGAACGGTGCGAACGTGCGCACGATCGGGACGAAGCGGGCGATGACGATCGTCTTGCCGCCGTAGCGCTCGTAGAACCGGTGCGTCTGCTCGAGGTGCTTCCGGTTGAGGAAGCGCACGTCCTCGCGGTGGAACACCTTCGGCCCGAGCACGGCGCCGATCCAGTAGTTCGCGGTGTCGCCCAGGATCGCCGCGGCGCCGAGCACGGCGAGCGCAACGGGAAGCGAGAGCGACCCGCGGGCCGCGAACGCCCCGACCGCGAACAGCAGCGAGTCACCGGGGAGGAACGGCGTCACGACGAGGCCGGTCTCGCAGAAGACGATGACGAAGAGGAGCAGGTAGGTGACGAGCCCGTACTCGTGGATGATCGTGTCGAGGTGCACGTCGATGTGGAGGACGAAGTCGATCACCTGCGTGACGAGGCCCATGCGGTCTCCCTCGCGGCGGCCGGCTCGATCGGGCCCGCCTCCGTTCCGATCTGGCCGGACGCGTCAAGGTACCCGTCGCCCCCATTGAAATCAAGGAGGACGAGGCAGGCGTGGCGCGGGCGTCTCGCCCGCACACCTCAATCCGTACTGCAACCGCCCGCCAGCTCGCGCAACCGCGCGAGCGCCGCTCCGCGCGCGTCGAGGCTCCCGGCCTTGCCCTGGAACACGCGGCCAGCGCCGCCGCCTCGGCCGCCGAGCAGTGCGACCACCTCGCGGCCGGCGACCGCCACGTCGAGGGCCAGCTCGGGCCCGGAGGCGAGCGCGAAGAACGCGCGGTCGTCCTCGCTCGCGGTGAGCAGCGCGGCCTTGCCGGGTGCGGCCTCCGCGAGGCGGCGGGCGAGCGCCTGCAGGAACGCGACGTTCTTGCCTTCGAAGTGCGCGCTCACGACCCGCTCGGGGGACGCCGCCAACGCCGCCGCGAGCGCGTCCGCCAGCTCCTCCTCGAGGCCGCGGGCGCGCCGCTCGGCCGCCTGCAACTGTCCGAGCTTCGCCTCGGCCACCGCCGCCAGCTCTTCGTCGGGGGCGCCGAGCGTGGCGCGCAAGCGCGCGTTGCGCTCCTCGTGCGCGGCGAGGCGTGCCCGCACCCGAACGCCGGCCACGAACGCCAGTCTGCTGCCGCCGCGCATCGGCTCCGCGGCGAGCAGCTTGATCGTCTCGATCTCGGCGGTCGAGCGCACGTGCGTGCCGCCGCAGGTGTTGCGGTCGATCCCCGCGATCTCGACGAGGCGCACGTCGCCGCGGTGGCCGGCGGGCAGGCCGCGGGTACGGACCTCGAGGGCGGCGAGCTCGACCGGATCGACGCGTCGCGTCGAGACGGGGTGCGCCGCGCGGATCTCCACCGCAACGGCCGCCTCGAGCGCCTCGAGCCGCGCGGGGTCGAGCGGGGCGACACCGAGCTCGATGTCGCACACTTCCTCGCCGAGATGGAACGCCGTGGTCGGCCAGCCGAAGCGGTCGGCCGCGACCGCAGTGAGGAGGTGCTGGCCGGTATGCTGCTGCATGTGGTCGAACCGCCGCGCCCAGTCGAGCCGGGACGTGACCGGCCCGGCGGCGAGCGGATGCTCCAGATAGTGGCGGATCACCCCTTCGCGCCGCTGCACGTCGATGACGTCCACCTCACCGAGCCACCCCCGATCGGCCGGCTGCCCGCCGCCTTCGGGGTACATGATCGTGTCGGCGAGCACGGCGAACGGCCGGCCGCCTTCCATCCCGGTCTCGACGACCTCGGTCGCCAGCTCCTTCAGGTACGGATCGCGCTCGTACGCAGGCCGATCGTTCATGTCTCCATCGTAGCCGGGCTCTGGGCTCCGGGAAGGCCGTGGCTCGTGGATCGTGGTTCGTGGGTGGTACGAACGTGACCGCAGAGGAGCAGGGGGGCTGAGGAGCTGAGGAGCAACGACAACACATACCCTGGCTCCTCTGCTCCCCCGCTCCTCTGCTTCCCAGTGGCAGGGTGGAAGGGCCACGGCGTGCAGCCGCGCGGCCGCCGGTGGGCCTATCGCAAGGCGCGCGAGCCGGCCACACCGGAGCATAGCCGGAGGCTATGTGAGGATGTGAGCCGGCGAGCGCAACGCCGCGAGAGGCCCGGCGCCGGCCGCGCTCGAAGCGAGGCCGTCGCCACCTTGCCGTTACATCTCTTCGGGGACGGGGATGCCGAGGAGCTCTTCGAGGATCTCTCTGATCGTCGCCCCGAACAGCCGGAACACGCCGCGGCGCAGCGCGCGCGTGGCCTCGTCCTCGGCGTGCAGCACCGGGTGCTCGTGGTAGAGCTTGTGGAAAAGCTGCGCCAGCTCGCGCGTGTGCCCGGCGAGGAGGGAGAACTCGAGGGACGAGAGCGCCTTCGTCGCCACCTCCTCGGTGCGCGCGCAGGCGAACGCCAGCTCCCAGAGGTCGTCCGGAACGGTCGCCGCCGCGGCCGCCTCGGCGTCCGCCGCTGGCGAGCCGGCGAGACCCTGCGCCGCCAGCTTGTCGAAGATCTTGGCGGCGCGCACCGCCGAGTACTGCAGGTACGGCCCGGTGTCGCCCTCGAACGCGAGCGCCTCGTCGAAGTCGAACGCGAGCACCCGGTTGCGGCCCTGGCGCGCCATCTGGTAGCGGAGCGCTCCGACCGCGATCGCGCGCGAGCGAGCGGTGAGCGCGTCGGGGGGCAGGGCGGCTCCCTCGGCCTGACGCGTGGCGATCGCGCGGGCGGCCTCGGCGATGAGCGTCGCGAGGAGCGCGTCGGCGGCGACGCCGATCCCGCGCCGTCCCGACATCTCGACGAACGGCTTCGCCATCTCCTCGGCGGTGAGGCCGAAGTCGAGGCCGTGCGTCTCCTCGAGGCGGCGCACCGCCTTCGGCGTCAGCGCCACCATCTCGTAGGCGAAGTGAATCGAGTTCTCGGCGGCCTCGGGGTGGCCGAGGACGCGGATCGCCTCCTTGACCACCTTCTGCGGGTACGACTGGCGCACGTCGATCACGTTGTAGACGCGCGCGCCGGCGCCGAACGAAGCGCCCGCCGGGCGGAGGGCAGGGTCGGAGGCGGTGCGGTAGAGCGTACCGTCCCCCTCGCCGTAGCGCACCGGCGCGGCCGCCGCCTCGTGGGCGAAGCGCGCGAACGGCCGGTAGCCGAAGTCGTGCAGTTCGCCGCCGGCGTCGCGCAACAGGCCGAGCTTCCACAGCTGGTAGGCGATGTCCTTGCCGGTGTAGGTCACGGTGCCGTTGGACCGCAGCAGGATCTTGTCGGCGTCGGCCATCCCGGCGAACTCGGGCGAGTCCGCGAGCGACATCACCCAGCAGCCGGCGTTCTTGCCCTCCTCCTCGAGACGGATCGCGCCCGCCGCCTGCAGCAGCTCGAACGCCCGCTGCCAGAAGCCGCGGTGGAGGATGTCCGACTCGTGCGGGAGGATGTCGTAGGCGATCCCGAGGCGCCCCATCGTGACCAGGTGGCAGCGCACGTTGGCCGCGGCGACGGCGGCCGCGAGCCTGGCGATCGGAGCGTGGTCCGTGGTCCGTGGTCCGTGGTCCGAAATACCGAGCTGCTCCACCGCGGCCGCGAGCGACAACTCGGGAGGGAAGCCGGCCTCGATCGCGTGCAGCACCTCGGCGCGCCGCGCGGCCGCGCTCTCGTCCTCCTCGTACCAGCGGGTCACCCGTGGGTAGAGCTCCCAGCACAGGTCGTCGAAGTCGGCCTCGCCGAGGACGTCGCTCGCCAGCGTTCCGGCGGCGTCTCGTTCGGCCAGCGCGGCCAAGACCGCGGCGCGCGACGGCGCCGCAAATGCGGGCCACGCCGCGGCGACGGCCGCGAGCAGGCGCTCCTCAGGGAGGAAGAGGAAGCCGACGACGACGTCGGCGACCTGGACGCCGGTGTCGTCGATGTAGTCCTGCACCTCGACCGGGTGGCCGAGGAAGCGCAGGCAGCGCACCAGCGTGTCGCCAAGCACCGCGTTGCGCAGGTGGCCGATGTGGGCCGCCTTGTTCGGGTTGATGTTGGTGTGTTCCACTATCACTTTGGGGGGGCACTTCGGCCCCCCGCCCGAGCCGCCCGCCTCCGCGACCCCCCCAGGCCCCCCGCGCTCGCCGGGTGCGAGTCCCGGCTCGCACAGATTCCCCTTGTCTCGGCGGTGTCCCTGGACGCCCGGAGCCGCCGTCCGGTCACCATCGCGCAGCAGGCGGGCCAGCGCCTGGCCGCGGCGCAGGCGGAAGTTGAGGAAGCCAGGCCCTTCGACGGTGCAGCCGGGCTCGAGCATGGCGAGCGGGTGATCGTGGCCGAGCGCCGCCCGCGCCTCGTCGAGCCGACCGGCGACATCCTCGGC
>JAJXUY010000003.1 GCA_021782525.1 Acidobacteriota bacterium
AGGCGTGGTGCGGCGAGCTGCCGTTCGCCTGGCGCACCGACTTCCCGTTCGACGAGTTCGGGGGCTGGCTCGCGAACCACGAGGGCAAGGCGCACGAGCGCGACATCGTCGTCGTCATCCCCGGGAGCGACCGCCGCCACGCCGTCGTCCTCGCCGACCACTACGACACCGCATACATGGAGGACGTCTACGACACGAGCAAGGGCGGCTCCGGGGCGCGCCTCGCGGCGCACGGCGCCGACGACAACCACTCGGCGACCGCGACGCTGCTCCAGGCCGCGCCGGTGTACCTCGAGCTCGCGAAACAAGGGCTCCTGGAGCGCGACGTCTGGCTCGTGCACTTGACCGGCGAGGAGTTCCCCGCCGACTGCATGGGCGCCCGCGCCTTCTCCCGCGCCCTGATGGAGCGCGCCATGGTGCTCCGCGGTGAGGAGGGCGAAACGGACCTCTCGGCGACGCGGGTCGTCGGCCTCGTGGTGATGGACATGATCGCCCACAACCGCGCCTCGAACCCGTACGTCTTCCAGATCGCGCCCGGCGACGGCCCCGGCGCGCTGCGCGTCGCGCTCGCGGCACACCTCGCCAACGAGGCGTGGAACGCCCTCGCCGAGAGACTCAACGCGACGCCCGAGCGGCGCGGCCGCGGCCCGTCGCGGCGCAGCGCCGACCCTGCGGTGATCCCGGCCGTGGCCGAACTGCCGCGCATGCGCGGCGAGGTGCGCCTTCACTTTGAGCCGCGCAGCTCGCTGTACAACACCGACGGCCAGGTGTTCTCCGACGTCGGCGTGCCGGCGGCGCTGTTCATGGAGGACTACGACATCAACCGCCAGGGGTACCACGACACCCACGACACCATGGAGAACATCGACCTCGACTACGGCGCCGCGCTCGCCGCCATCGCGATCGAGACGATCGCACGGTTGGCGGCGGCGAAGACGGGGGCCCAGGCACCGGGCTCCGGGCACTGAAGAAACGTGACTTGTGGTCGGTGGCCCGTGGTGCTTGAACGGCCGGCGTGTAAGCGTGCCACCGTAGGGGCGGGGTTTGCATGCTCCCGCCCGCCTCCTCAGGGCGCAGCCAAACAGCCCATCGCTCCCCTTGACAGGCGTTGGCATACATTTTATATTTCGCGCGATGACGAAATCATGTCGCGCACTCGGTCCAGCGTAACCAGCGCAGCCTCGGTGTATCTCGGCAGCCACTCGGCCTTGTGGTCAAGGCGTGTCCATCCAGGTGTCGGGGTTATCGTGGCGGGAGCCGGCGTCGGCCTCCCGGTCTCGCTGGCGCCCCCCGCGCTGACCCGGTTGACCGGGCTCGCCTTGCTGGCCGCCGACGTGGAGCGTGCTCGTGGCATGTCGATCGAGGGCTGAGGCGCCCCTCATGACCTCGGCGCGGCGCGCCGGCAGTGCAAGGAAGAGCCTTTCAGCGCCGGGCCGGCAAGTCCTCCCGAATCCCACGCAGGCGAAGGCGCTTGCGACCAGCCGTCGACATCCAAACGCCATGGTTGGTCGTGCCCGCAAAGGATAGGTTATGTGGATCGTAAGACTCGCGCTGCGGCGGCCGTACACCTTCGTGGTGGCGGCGTTGGTGCTCCTGCTGCTGGCGCCGTTCGTGATCGTGCGCACGCCGAAGGACATCTTTCCGGCGATCGACATCCCAGTCGTGAGCGCCGTGTGGACCTACAACGGCCTCAGCGCCCAAGAGGTCGAGCAGCGCATCGTGTACAACCACGAGCGCATGATCTCGGCCATGGTGGACAACGTCGAGCACATGGAATCCACGGCCTACAGCGGTGCCGGGGTGATCAAGGTGTTCCTGCGCGAGGGAGCGTCGGTCGACACCGGGGTGGCGCAGCTCACCGCCACGGGCCAGGCGATCCTGCGCCAGTTGCCGCCCGGCATCACGCCGCCCATCATCCTCCGCTACAACGCCTCCACGGTGCCCATCCTGCAGTACAGCTTCGCGAGCACCAAGTTCTCCGAGCAGGAACTCCAGGACATGACGTTCAACCAGGTGCGGGTGGGCCTGATGAACGTCCCCGGCGCCTCGATGCCCTACCCCTACGGCGGCAAGGCGCGCGTGGTCGCGGTGGACCTCGACTTGGCGGCGCTCAAGGCGAAGGGCATCGCCCCCGTGGAGGTGGTCAACGCGTTGAACGCCGAGAACCTCATCCTGCCCGGCGGGACGGCGAAGATCGGCCCCACCGAGTACGACGTCACGCTGAACGGCAGCCCAGCGGTCCTGGACGAGCTCAACGACCTCCCCGTCAAGGTTTCGGACGGAACGGTCATCCGCATGCGCGACGTGGCGCTGGTTCACGACGGGTACCTCCCGCAGCAGAACATCGTCCGCCTGGACGGCGTGCGCGGCGTGCTGCTCACCGTGCTCAAGAGCGGGACGGCCTCGACGCTCGACGTGGTGCGCGGGATCAAGGCGGCCATGCCGAGGGTCCTGAGCACGCTGCCGCCGGAGCTGCACGCCAAGGAGTTCGCCGACCAGTCGCTGTTCGTGCGGGCGGCGATCAGCAGCGTCGTCCGCGAAGGCGTCATCGCGGCCGCCCTCACGGCCCTGATGGTCCTGCTCTTCCTCGGGGCGTGGCGGGGCACCCTCATCATCGCGATCTCGATCCCGCTGTCGGTGCTCGCCTCGATCATCACCCTGGGCGCCCTGGGGGAGACCATCAACCTGATGACGCTCGGCGGCCTCGCTCTGGCCGTCGGCATCCTGGTAGACGACGCGACGGTCGAGATCGAGAACGTCCATCGCCAGATGGCGCTCGGCAAGCCGACCGTGCAGGCGATCCTCGACGGTGCGCAGGAGATCGCGTTGCCGGCGTTCGTGGGCACGCTGTGCATCTGCATCGTGTTCGTGCCGATGTTCTTCCTCACCGGCGCCGCGCGCTATCTGTTCGTGCCGCTGGCCGAGGCGGTCGTCTTCGCCATGCTGGCGAGTTACATCCTCTCGCGCACGCTGGTGCCCACGCTGGTGATGTGGTTCTACCGCGATGCGGCGTACCGCGGCCACCTCGCCGGACCCGGCTCGGTCGCCGCGTGGCAGCGCCCGTTCGTGGCGGTGCAAGTGCGCTTCGAACGCGGCTTCGCCCGCTTGCGGGAGGGGTACGGCCGCTGGCTTGGCGCGGTGCTGCGGCGCCGGCTCGTATTCACCGCGGCGTTCCTCGCGTTCTGCGCCGGCACGGCGCTGCTCGTCGCGTTCCTCGGCCAGGACTTCTTCCCGGCCGTGGACGCGGGCCAGTTTCGGCTCCACCTGCGGGCCCGCAGCGGTACCCGCATCGAGGAGACCGCCAAACTGGCCGATCAGGTCGAGGCCGTGATCCGGCGGGAGGTCCCCGCGGCCGAGATCGGCGGCGTGCTCGACAACATCGGCATCCCGGGCGGAGGGATCCCGCTGACCTACATCGACAACGGTCTGGTCGGCTCCGGCGATGCGGACATCCTGGTTTCGTTGCGGCCCGGACACCACCCGACGGAGGCGTACGTGAAGCGCTTGCGGCTGGTGCTCAACCGCGAGTTCCCCGCCGTGACGTTCTATGCGCTGCCCGCCGACATCGTCAGCCAGACCTTGAACTTCGGCCTCCCCGCGCCGTTCGACATCCAGATCTCGGGTCGCGACCTGGTCAGCAACCGGGCAGCCGCCTACCGGCTGGCCGAGAAGCTGCGCCGGATCGCGGGCGTGGTGGACCTCCGGGTGCAGCAGCCCGACGACCTACCGCGCCTCCAGTTCGCGGTCGACCGGATCAAGGCGTCCGAGATGGGGCTCACGGAACGCGACGTCGCCAACTCCATGCTCCTGACCTTGAGCGGCAGCAGCCAGGTGCAGGCGATGTACTGGCTCAACCCGAAGAACGCCGTCCAGTACCTCATCAACGTGCGGGTGCCCCAGTACGCGACCGATTCCCTGGCGGCGCTCCTGGGCATCCCCGCGAACGGCGGCCAGCCCGGCCAGGCCAACCCACAACTCCTCGCCAACCTCGCCACCTTCCGCCGCACCAGCGTGTCCCCGATCGCCAGCCATTACAACGTGATGCCGGTCGTCGACCTGCTTGCCGGCGTGAGCGGCCGCGACCTTGGCGGGGTGCTGCGCGACCTCAGGCCGATCCTCGTTCAGGCGCAGAAGGAACTACCGCGCGGCAGCTTCATCTCGATGCGTGGCCAGGCCGAAACGATGGCGTCCAGCTTCAGGGGCATCGAGATCGGGCTCGCCATGGCGGTGGTCCTCGTCTACCTGCTTCTGGTGGTCAACTTCCAGAGCTGGAGCGACCCGTTCATCATCATCACCGCCCTGCCGGGCGCCCTGGCCGGCGTCGCCTGGGGGCTTTACCTCACCTTCACCACCTTGAGCGTCCCCGCGCTGATGGGGGCGATCATGAGCCTCGGGGTCGCGACCGCCAACTCCGTGCTGGTCGTGACCTTCGCCCGGACCAACCTGCGCACCGGCATGGACCCGCTGACGGCCGCCTGGGAGGCGGGTGTGGGGCGTTTGCGCCCGGTGCTGATGACCGCGCTGGCGATGATCATCGGCATGGTCCCGCTGGCGCTGGCGTTGGGCGAGGGCGGCGAGCAGAATGCGCCGCTGGGCCGCGCGGTGATCGGCGGCCTCACCGTCGCAACCTTCGCCACGTTGTTCTTCGTGCCGGTGGTTTTCTGCCTCGTGCACCGGCGCGCCCACGACGACGCGGCGCCGGACCCAGCCGCGAGCAGTGCGCCCCGGCGAACCGCCGAGAAGGGGTCCACATGAGCGACGGCAAATCCAACGGATCGACAGCGCCACCTCCTGCGGACGACCACGCTGCCGCAGCACCGAGACTGTGGCGCGCGGCCGCCGTGGCGGCCGTCGTCATCCTCGTGCTGCTGGTAATCGGGTGGGTACCGCGCTGGCGCGAGCGCGCCGCGCTGGCGCGCGAATCAGCCGAGCTGGCCGTGCCCACCGTCGCGGTGATATCGCCCGCTCCGGCGAAGGCACCGCCCGGGTTGCTCCTGCCGGCAGAGGTCCAACCCTGGATCGACACGCCGATCTACGCCCGCGCCACCGGCTACGTGAAGCGCTGGCTGGTGGACCTGGGCGCACACGTCAACGCCGGCCAGCTCCTGGCGGAGATCGAGACCCCGGAACTCGACCAGGAGCTCGAACGCACCCGCCACGAGCTGGCCCAGGCCGAGGCGTCGCTGGGAATCGCGAGGATCACGGCCGAACGGTACTCCGGTCTCCTGAAGACGGCGAGCGTCAACGAGCAGGAGACGGCCGAGAAGCAGGCCGATTACACGCTCAAGGCGGCGGTCGCCGGGGCGGCGCGCGCCAACGTCCGCCGCCTCGAGGAGCTGCGTGGTTTCGCTCGAGTCACTGCCCCGTTCGCCGGCACCGTCACCGCGCGCGACATCGACGTCGGCGACCTCATCACCGCCGGGAGCGCCAAGCCGCTGTTCCGGCTCGCTCAGACGGACAGGCTGCGGGTCTACGCCCGCGTGCCCCAGACCGGCGCCGTCGCCGTCGCGCCAGGACAGCAAGCCGAGCTGCTGGTGCCGGAGCGGCCGACCCGCGTCTTCCCGGCGACCGTCGCGCGCACCGCCGGTGCGATCTCCCCCGATTCCCGCACGCTGCTGGTGGAATTCGAGGTGGACAATAGCCGCGGCGAGATCCTCGCCGGCAGCTTCGCTCAGGTGCGCCTGATGAAGGCCACGGGCGCGCCGCCGCTCACGCTGCCAGGTAACGCCCTGCTCTTCCGCGCCGGGGGCCCGCAGGTCGGCGTCGTCGGACCGGCCGACACCGTCGAGCTGCGGCCGGTGAAGCTGGGGCGCGATTTCGGCACGACCGTGGAGATCCTTTCCGGGGTCGGGCCGAGCGATCGCGTCGTCCTCAACCCCTCAGACGGGCTCAGCAGCGGGACCAGAGTGCGCGTGGCCGCGGGCGGTGGCAGGACATCGCCATGACCGGCGTAGCGCCGACCGCCGCAATCCGATCCCTTGGCGGCCCCACCCTCGCCGCCGCACTGGCGTTGGCCCTGCCCATCGGCTGCGCCGTCGGACCGGACTACCGGCGCCCGGACGCCGTGACGGTCATGCCCGAGCGCTATGCCGGGGCGAGCGGCGAGTGGAAGGCCGCCGCACCCCGGGCCGATCTAGCCAAGGGGGCGTGGTGGGCGATCTTCGGCGACGCCGATTTGAACCGGCTCGAGATCGGGGCCGCTTCCGCCAATCAGGACCTCAGGGCCGCCAGCGCCAGGTTCGCCCAGGCGCGGGCCACGGCCGACGCGGCGCGCTCGGGGATCTTCCCCCGCATCGGCGCCGCCCTCTCCGCGATGCGCCAGCGCGATTCCGCGAGCCGACCGCTCCCCACGACGGGAGACGCCGCGGGCACGGGGTTCACGTACGACAACATCTCCGTGCCGTTCGACGCCGGCTACGAGGTGGATCTCTGGGGCCGGGTGCGGCGGCAGATCGAGGGGGCGCGCGCCAGTGAGCAAGCCGCCGCGGACGATCTCGAAGCGGTCAGGCTCTCGATCGCCGCCGAGGTGGCGGTGGATTACTTCACCCTGCGCTCGCTGGAGGCGGAAGACGCGGCGCTGACGGCGAGCGTCGCGGCCTATCGTCAGGCGCTCGAATTGACGCACGCGCGCCGCCACGGCGGCCTCGCGAGCGATCTCGACGTGGCCCAGGCGGAGACGGTCCTCCATGCCGCGGAGGCCCAGCTCCCGGCCTTGACGCAGACGGCCCTGCGCTTCGAACACGCGCTCGCGGTGCTCCTCGGGCAACCGGCGTCGATCTTCCACCTCGAGCGGCGCCCGCTCGTCGAGGAACCGCCGCGCATCCGGCCCGATCTGCCTTCGGGCCTGCTCGAACGCCGGCCCGATGTGGCGGCGGCCGAGCGCCGCATGGCCGCCGCCAACGCGGCCGTCGGTGTCGCCGAAGCGGCCTTCTTCCCCACTGTCCGCCTGACCGGCTTGGTCGGTTTTCAGAGCGTCGACTCCGGCACGGTTTTCGACTGGCCGAGCCGGTTCTGGGCGGTGGGGCCCTCGCTCGCGCTTCCCCTGTTCGACGGGGGTCAACGGCGCGCCGGCCTCCGCGCGGCGCAGGCCCGCTACGAGGAAACCGTCGCGCTCTACCGCCAGACGGTGCTCAAGGCGTTCGCCGAGGTGGAGGATCAACTGGCGGCGCAGCGCCTGCTCCAGGATGAGCTCGACGGCGAAACGGCCGCCTGGATCTCCTCCCGCCGGCAACTGGAGATCGCCCAGAACCGCTATCGCGGCGGCCTGGTCAGCTATCTGCAGGTGACCTCGGCGCAGAGCGCGGCGCTCGACCACGAGCGCACGGTGGCGCGCCTGCGCGGCCAGCAGTTCGCGGCCTGCGTCGCCCTGGTCAAGTCGCTGGGCGGAGGCTGGCAGAACGGTGGAGCCGTTGCCGGTGGTGGGCCGAACGACGATTGAGCGCGAGCCGCGTCGGAATGAGTCGGCCACCCGAACGAAGATGGTATGGGCGTTCTTCCGCATCGGCCTCACGGCCTATGGCGGCCCGGCCATCGTGGCCCAGATCCGCCGGATGGCCGTGCTCAAGAAACGATGGCTGAGCGAGGAGGAGTTCCAGGAGACGTTGGCGTTCTGCCAGACCTTGCCTGGACCCATCGCCGTTCAGACAGCGGCCCACATCGGGTGGCAGATGTACGGCAGTCTGGGAGCGGCCCTCGTCGAGGTGTTCTACATCCTTCCGACGTTCGTTCTCATGCTCGGGCTCTCCGCAGCATACTTCCGATTTGAGCACCTATCCCTCGTGGGCGCCATCTTCAAGGGGCTGGGCGCGGTGGTGGTCGGGATCGTGGCCGACTCCATACTCTCCATGACACCGTCGGCCCTGAAGGACTGGCGCGGGGTGCTCATCGCGGGTGCCGCCGCGGCAGGCTTCTTCGGCCACGTGAACGTGCTGATCGTCCTCGCAGGCGCTGCGGCGGCCGGCGTCTTGCTCACACCGACTCGGGCGGAATCCACCCGCGCCAAGGCCCCGTCGGAACGTGGACTCTATGGGCCTCCGTTCCGCTGGAAGACCACGACGGTTCTGCTCTGTCTCGCCTTGACATTCGCCGTCTTCGTCGCACTCTCTCGCTTCGCCTCGCCCATCTACCCCGCATTGGGCACGGTCATGGCCAAGATCAACCTCCTCTCCTTCGGCGGCGGATACACCGCCATCGCCCTCATGTACGACCAAGTCGTCACCTCTCATTCCTGGCTGACCGCGAAGGAATTCATCGACGGCGTGGCGCTCGGCCAGATCACGCCCGGCCCCGTCACGATCACCGCCACGTTCATCGGGTACCGCCTTGGGGGGCTGCCGGGAGCCGTTTTCGCGACGCTCTGCGTCTACATCCCCTCCGCTCTGCTTCTCGTTCTGCTGGCGCCCCAATTCGCGAGGGTTCGAGGTTTCACCGCCGTCCAGCGCGCGGTGCGCGGCCTGCTGGCCGCCTTCATCGCCATGCTGCTGTTCGTCCTCTGGCAGGTGGCCAGCGCCTCGCTCCACGACCTCGCGACGATGACGATGGCGCTAGTCGCATTCGCGGCGCTGCGGCTCAAGGTGGACCCGGTGTGGGTCATCCTCGCGGCCGTTGTCCTTTCTGGCGTGTTCTTCAGGTAAGACGTCGTCAAGATCCCCCTCGGTTCCGCCGGTTGACTCATAAGTGTGGTGCGCCACGACGCATCTGCAGGCACAAGAGGCAGCGGTCCCCGGCAGCGCCGACCCGGCCGTGATCGCGCCGCTCGCCGAGCACCCGCGCATGCGCGGCGAGGTGCGCCTTCACTTCGAGCCGCGCAGCTCGCTGCACAACACCGACGGGCAGGTCTTCTCCGACGTCGGCGTGCCGGCGGCGCCGTTCATGGAGGACTGCGACATCAACCGCCAGGGCCGCCACGACACCATGGAGAACATTGACCTCGACTACGGCGCCGCGCTCGCTGTCATCGCCATCGAGACAATCGCACGGTTAGCGGCGGCGAAGACGGGGGCCCAGGCACCGGGCTCCGGGCACTGAACGACAGGACACAGAAAGAGCGTTCACGACCGGCCTCGGGTAGGGAATCCGCACGCCAGGGATTCCTTGCAATTCATCGTTACTGTCACTAGATTGTCATTCAGGGGCGCCGGACCTTTGCTCGAGCGCGTGCGGCCCGGCGACGCAACCGATAGAGGGAAAGATCGGTGCGATCGGGCCCATGTGACCCGCGCTCGAAGGGGGGGGGAATGCTCAAGAGCCTTGTGGTGGGCTTTCTTGCCGTGGTGGTCGCGAGCGCCGCGCTGGCGGGGACCGGTCTTGTGCGCTCGCACCTCTCAGCCAAGGTCACGGCCAACGTACCTGCGGTCGTCGCGACGCTGCGGGCGAACCTCGTCGCCGCCTACGGCCAGCAAGCCGCACCCGGCGCCACATACATTGGAAGCGAGTATTGTCTGGCGTGCCACAGGCCCGGCAACGCGGCTCCGGACGAAACGTCGTGGCACGGGACGCAGCACGCCGCCGCCTACATCCGGCCGATGACGCAGTGGACCCTCGTCGCAGGCAAAGGCGTCCTCGCGAACTCGCTCGGCAAGTCAACCGACGACTTCATGCAGGGGCTCGACTTCAACGCCATCTCGTCGCCGTTCGACGCTTACAAACCCAACGCCCCGAAGCTCTCCGTCAAGAACGGAACGTACACCATCACGATCGGGCAGCTCGACCTCCCGGTCGTCGCGATGAAGCAGTGGCGCTTCGACACCGGCGTGTGGGAAGAGCTCTTCGCAGTGCGCATTCCGGTCAGCGACTCCCCGACCGGCAAGACCGACGCCGTCTACTCGTCACCGGTCTTCTGGGCCTCCGACACCGGCTGGCAGGCATACGCCCCCGAGGCCTACTACGACAGTAACAACCAGCCGCGGTACACGACCTCGGCGACCACGGCGGCCGTGGTGGCCAACTGCGAGAGCCACGACCAGAACTGCGTTGGCTGCCACGCCACCGGGATTCGTAGCATCTCCCAGAACGCGCGCGGCGAATGGGTCACGAAACCGTACATCGCGACGCTGTACAACGCCGACGACCCCGGATACTTCGACTTCGCGGGCGACGGCACGGTCCAGATCATGAACATCGGGTGCGAGTCGTGCCACGGGCCCGGCGCGGCCCACGTGCTCGGCGGGGGCGATCCGGCGAAGATCGTCAACCCGGACAAGCTCGACACGCAGGGCGCCAACGACGTATGCGGGCAGTGCCATTCGGTGATCGCATCCACGCCCAACGGCACGATCGGCTGGCCGTACAACGAGACGACGCAGCAGAGCTGGCTCCCGGGCTCGGGCCCACTGGCGGCGTTCTACACCAACGCCGAGGTGTGGTGGCCGGACGGCAAGACGGGGGAGGACACCAGCCAGTACCCCGAGTTCTACAAGTCCACGAAGCCCACGTTCCAGTTCCACCCCGTGCGCTGCACGGACTGTCACGACCCGATGTCCGCGACCTCGAACAGCGCGCAGGTGCTCGACCAGGTACAGAACGGGACGGTGACGCTCACGACCCATGTCGATGACGACACCCTTTGCCTCTCCTGCCACGCCACACACGGCGGGGGCACCAGCGCCGACTTTACTAAGATCACCGTCTCCATGGTGGCTGACTACGCAAACAACCGCGACGCCATCGGGGACGTCGTCTCCGCGCACACGCATCACCCGTACGCCCCCGAGCGGACCATGGGGTTGTCGCGCTGCACCCAGTGCCACATGGCGAAAACCCAGGGGCCCGATGCGGCGCTCGCGTTGCACGGGCACACGTTCGAGGCGATCTCTCCGCAGAAAACCCTCCTGTACCAGGCGCAGGGCGGCATGCCAAACTCTTGCGCGCTATCGTGCCACACTACTCTGGTCAACGCGTCGCTGGTCGGGTCCGCCACGCCGGGTCTCACCTCTGACATTTCGACGTGGAACAAGCAGTACGACCAGGACCTCGCCAACGCCTTGCTCGCATACTATGGTCCTAACGGCGTCTGGTGGAAGCTTGACGTGAGTACGGTCGGGACGGTTTTCGGGGCCGCCGCGGATTCCGTTAGCTTCTCCTCCACTGGGAGGGCGCACCCGCGCTGCGGCCGGAGGCTTCACAGGCAGCCATAGGATCGGGATGCCGACGGGAGGGGCACCTGCAACTACGGACGCGCGAGACCTCGAGCTCGCGGTGCCGGGTCTGTTCACTGCCAGCCTGGCACCGTTGAGTAACCACTGGGCGTGCTGTCGTGCCTCGAGGGCCATTACCGATACGCTGACGTTCCACGATCTTTCCAAGCCAGCGTATCGCGCCTGCGTGAGCTGTCACGCCGCGGTCCACGGTTCGCCACGTGACCCGATCCTCCTTCAGGAGTACGCGTAAGGGAGGCCAAGCAAGGAGGGAATCCACCGCCGCACTGACGTGGTCGATATCTTCTCGAACCCCCAACGTATCCGCTACCTTGTCGGTATCGTCCTCGCTGAACAGTACGACGAGTGGGGGGCCGTCGCCCTCCGCTGTCTTGTCGCCGGCCACGTGGAGATGGGGTCGCGGCTGCAGCATTTCTGCACCATGGCCGATGCCGAGGGCGAGCAGCCTATTTCGGTTGTGTATGTATGCCCAATTCCTCAGCGAGTCGTTGGTGCAGTCTTCTCCATCGTTGGATCTCTTTCCGCATGCCAGAAACATCATCTGCCACATGCCATCGCCTGGGATAACCCTTACGTAGCTCATTATCGATGCTCTGTGCGTCGCGTTCGAGATCGTCAAACAGTTCCTTGGTTGCGGCGAGATGAGAGGCGAACTTCAACCTCTGTTGCGGCGAGAGACTTCCCTCGAAAGCGAGGTCGGCGTTTCGAAAAGCCTTGAGGTCACGGCGGAACTCGTCGAGCTGCTGCCGGCTCCGCTCGAAGGTCCATCGCCATGTCCAAGCCCGGCCAGGACTCTTTGCTTCAACATCCCCTTCAAGGCGCTCCCCCGTCTCCACACACTTCTTGTCAAGTACCGCCAGCCCCGGCGTTGTTTCTGGCGATCGGGGCTTGGGGGGCGGATTCGAATTGAGAACTGGCGCACCGCTAGGGGTTGCACCAGGGCTGTGAGCCCTCGCTTCACCAAACGCAAACAAACCCGCACAAGCGAGGAGCATCACTGACGCTGTGAAGGTCCGTTCTCCTATGAAACCGGGTGTACCTCCCATCTCGTTGCCTCCATTGGCGCGTCGCTCAATTCGGTCTAGGCGAAGGCCCCGCTGAGGGATTGTCCCCCGACGTTCAGTGCAATCCAAACCCTCATCAAAGGATGCAGCGCGGCTTAGAGCCATTCTGATCGTTCTGGACGCGTAGGCTTTCATGATCGCGCCGCTGGACCGCCCAAGCTGGGCGCCTCGTTCAGCAACGCCGCTGATGGACCGATGCAGCCGCCCGCGCCAGAGGTTTCGGCCATCGCGGCCTTGGGCGGCCCAACGGCAATCGGGTCCATCAGGATGGGCGGCGGCGGGATCGCCAATGCGAACCGTTCGGAATAGTCTATTACGGGGACCGCTTATACGTTCCGATGGGGGGTGCACAGATGACCATTGTGAGTCGGGAGTTTCTGCTGGCCTTCTGGAAAGTCCACATCCTGAACCACGCCGCCGAAGGGCCCGTTTACGGACGCTGGATCGCCGAAGAACTGCGCACCCACGGCTACGCCATCAGTCTGGGAACGCTCTACCCGCTCCTGGCGCGCATGGAGCGGAACGGCTGGCTCGTCTCTCGGGCCACCGGCCCCGGGTTGAAGGCACGTAAGAACTACACCCTGACCCTCGATGGCAAGGAGTTACTCCGGCTCCTTCAAGGTCGCGTCGAGGAGCTGTTCGAGGAGGTGTGCGTGGAGGGTTCCAACCTTCCGCGGAAGCCGACCCGGAAGGCCGCGACTGCCACCAGGAAGCCAGGTGGCCCTGCGACGCCAGCTCGGCGAGCCACGGTCGAGATACGTGGCGAGAGACCCAAGCCTGCCACAATGGAGCGTCCTCGATGAAGCAGCTGCCTTCCCTTCTCGTGGCCCCGCCGGCCAATGGTCCTCGGGCCACTCTGCTCGTCCGAGTGGCCGTGGGCCTCACCTTCTTCACCCAGGGCATCCTGAAGTTCACCGACCCGAACATGGGCGTCCTGCGCTTCACCCGGATCGGCTTCCCCTGGCCTGGATTCACGGCGCACTTTGCTGGGACCTTCGAAGTTTTCTGCGGAGCGTTGGTCCTGCTCGGTCTCTTTACGCGCCTAGCGGCCATCCCGCTCCTGGTTGTCATCTCCACTGCCATCTTGACGACGAAGCTGCCGGAACTGGCGCGCGTCGGGCAAGGTTTCTGGTTCATGGTGAGCGACGCCAGAACCGATTTCACCATGCTGTGCTCCCTCATCTTCCTGGTCGTGGCAGGTCCCGGGCGGTGGTCGTGGGATAGCCACCTGAAGGGGCGCATCGGTGGTTGAGCCTCAACTGGATTCTCCCGCACCACCCGCACACGGAAGGCTCGGAGAACTGGCGAGGCT
Source organism: Acidobacteriota bacterium (assembly GCA_021782525.1). The sequence continues at coordinate 13,533 of JAJXUY010000003.1, forward strand.
CTCTTCTCGCCTGGGCTGCACGGCCTTTGGCGGCCCCGCGGCCCACATTGCCTTGCTCCAGGAGGAGGTCGTGTCACGCCGAGGGTGGGTGACGCGCGAGCAGTTCGTGGACCTGCTTGGGGCCACGAATCTGATCCCCGGGCCTAACTCCACGGAGATGGCCATTCCCATCGGCTACCTGCGAGCCGGATGGCCCGGACTCGCCGTGGCAGGGGCGGCTTTCATCCTTCCGGCAGCCCTGATCACGGGGTTCCTCGCGTGGGCTTACCTCCGGGTGGGTTCCGTGCCTGCCGTGGCGCCCTTCTTCGGGGGCATCCAGCCGGCGGTTCTGGCCGTTATCCTTGCGTCGCTCTTGAAACTGGGCTGGACGGCGGGGAAGAACACGCGACTGGCGGCCTTGGGCCTCCTGGCCCTGGTGGCGGCGACGGCCGGCACCGATGCCCTCGCGGTGCTTCTGGGAGGAGGACTCCTAGGCATGATCTGGCTGCGGCTAGCCGGGGCGGGGAAACGGGTGCGGGGGGATACCACCGTTCACGCGGGGGCAACGCTCTTTTCGGGCATCTCCCCTAGACCGATGCTCATCGGGATGGCCACGGCCGCCATCGCCGGCACCGGGGCCGCCAAGACGGCGTCCCTGGTCCCGCTCTGGAAGCTCGGCCTGTTCTTTCTCAAGGTTGGCAGCATCCTCTACGGGGGCGGCTACGTCCTTGTGGCCTTCCTTCAGAACGGCCTCGTGGACCGCTACGGGTGGCTCACGCAGACGCAGCTCCTGGACGCCGTCGCCTTCGGGCAGTTCACGCCGGGGCCGGTGCTCTCGACTGCCACGTTCATCGGCTATCTCCTCGCTGGTGTGCCAGGAGCAGCCATCGCCACGGCGGGGATCTTTCTGCCTTCGTTCCTGTTCGTCGCGGCTGTCAATCCCTTGATTCCACGGTTGCGCCGGTCACGCTGGATGAGTTCGTTCCTGGACAGCGTAAACGTGTGCGCGGTAGCCCTGATGGCAGCAGTCACGCTGAGCCTCGCGAGCGGGGTCCTTCCCTCCTGGTCCTCCTGGATCATCGCCACGGTTGCGGCCTTCGCCGTGCTACGGTGGAAGAAGATCAACCCGGCATGGATCGTTCTGGGTGGCGCCGCGGCCGGGGGCCTTGCCGGCTTCCTGCAGAGTGGGTGTCCATGACGCGTCGCATTGCAGTCCTCATCATCGCGCTGGCCGCAGCCGTCAACGGTGAGCTGGTACTCGCGGGACCTCCCTTCCTGACAGACGACCCCGAGCCTGTGGACTACCACCATTGGGAGGCCTATATCTTCTCCACCTACGCCCGCTCGTTCGACGCCACGGCCATTCAGGGTCCCGCCCTTGAGTTCAACGTGGGCGCCGCGCGCAACCTCCAGCTCCACCTCGTGGTGCCGTGGGCGTGGAATCAACCCAGGGGGACCATGAGGCAGTCGGGCTTGGGCGACGTGGAGCTGGGCTTCAAGTACCGCTTCTTGCAGGAGACCGGGGACAGCCCGCAGATGGGCATCTTCCCGATGGTCGAGTTGCCCACAGGGAACGCCTCACGGGGGCTCGGCAATGGCCAGGCGTGGTTCAAAATCCCCCTGTGGATGCAGAAGAGCTGGGGGCCATGGACCACATACGGCGGAGGGGGCTGGGCCATCAACCACGCTCCCGGCCAGAGGAACTACGCGTTCGGCGGCTGGCTGCTTCAGCGTGACCTGAGCAAAGAACTGACGTTGGGGGGAGAACTCTTTGCGCAAGGCGCCGACTCGCAGGCCGCGCGCGGCTTCGTCGTTGCGAACATCGGGGGCTTCGTCAACTTCACGCCTGCCTTCAGCCTTCTCTTCAGCGCGGGAGGTTCCGTGCGCGGCGCACGACAGACGGTCGCCTACCTGGGCCTTTACTGGACCTGGGGTTCGTCCCGTCCCTAACGCGATTGTCCGATCGAATCGTTCCTTTCGTGTGGTCCCGATTTCCCGGGTGATCCCTCTCGTGACCCGAGGCCCAAAGACAGATGCGACTTCTCGCCAAAATGTGAAAAGACTGATGCCGCTCGGTCAGTGCCTGTGCCGGTGGTGGGTGTCAGGGTAGTGAGGGTGAGCGTGCTCCAACGGCTCGTGGCGGTGAGCATGGTCGTGTGGCTCGTCGCCAGCCTCGCTCCCGCCATGGCCGTGCCGGTGGTGCTCGTCATGATAGTGCCGGTGCGCGTGAACCTCCGCCGCGTGCGCGTGCGCGTGGGCATGACCGCCGCCGAGGGCAACGATTAGCCCGACCAGCAAGAGCGCTGCCGCCAAGAACGAGCTCAGTCTCGGTACTTCGCCCAATATCCAGAAAGAGAGGCAACTTCCCACGAACGGCGCGGCCGCGAACACTCCGATCGTCCGCGTTGTGCCCATTCGACCCAGCGACACGACGAAGAGGACCAGGCTGAGCCCGTACCCGCAAAACCCGACGCAGAGGGCGGCCAGGACCGGTGTAGCCGCGGGAAAGGATTCCCCCAGCGCCAACGCCAGTGCGGCGTTGACGGTTCCTCCCGCCAAGCCCTTGATGGTGGCGATCTGGATCGGGTCCCTGGCTGCGAGCCGCTGGGTGAGGTTGTTGTCCAAACCCCAACAGAGACACGCGCCGGCGATGGGCAGGGCGCCCCGACCCCACCCTTGGAAGCCGCCCCCTGGCCAGGCGAGCACGATGCACCCGGCCAGGATGATCGCGAGCCCCCAGGCGACTCGCCCCTCGAACCCCTCCCTGAAGAGCGCCCATGCGAGCAAGGTCGTGAAAACCAACTCGAGGTTGAGCAGGAGTGAGGCCGCGGACGCCTGAGAGGCGGAGAGCCCCACCAGGAAGAGGGTGGGCGCCAGGATACCGCCGGCGGCAACGGCCGCGCCCAAAGTGAACCAGTCCGCGCCGCGAAGACCCAGCGCTTTGCCCCGGCCAGCGTCCAGGACGCGCCGGACCACCATCCACGCCGCCAGCCCGATACCAGAGCCCAGGTAAACCAGCGCGGCGAGCGTGAACGGGGCCGCATCGCCCAGGAGCACCTTGCACAAAGGCGCCGTGGCCCCGAAGAGGACCGCCGCCAACAACCCCGGTCCTACCGTGGAGAATCGCTGTGTGGTCGCCTGCGAACCTCCCGCCATGATCCCTACGGGGCGAGGCCGGGGGCGCGCAGCTCGGACCGAGCACGCCGTAGAACACGCAGGGCCGACCGCAGCACGAACACCGCCAACGCCACCCCGACGATCGTATCAGGCCAACCCGTTCGCCAGAACCACACGAGACCGGCCGCGCCGAGCACCGAGAGGTTGGCGACGATGTCGTTCCGCGAGCACACCCAGACCGACTGCATGTTGATGTCGTCGGACCGGTGGCGCCAGAGGAGGCCGAGGCAGGTCGTGTTCGCGACGAGAGCAGCCATCCCCATGAGACCCATCGCTTCGAAGACTGGAGGATGGGGAACCCACGCCTTGTACGCCGCCTGTCCGAGGGCCGCAAGCCCGAACGCCGCCATGATCGCGCCCTTGACGACCGCGGACCTGGCCTTCCACCGCGCCGAGCGCCGTACGACGTACAGGCTGAGTCCGTAGGCCAGCGCGTCTCCGAGCATGTCCAGCGAATCCGAGACGAGCGAGACCGAGCCGGCAAGGACGCCCGTGACCAGCTCCGCGACGAACATCACGGCGTTGATGCCGAACACGATCCTGAGCGTCGAGATCTGGCGTGTTCGCAGCTTCTCGACCTCGCACGCGGCGTCGTCGCAGCAATCCGTCATAGCGATTCCTCGGCGCGCCGCACGGGACCGCCGGCCTCCCACCGACATCGCCAACGCATTGGTACCTCCAGTGTCTCGTCGATGCCGCCTGGTAGTGCTGTCCGTACCGTATTCAACGCTGTTCCTCCGCGGGGTTGATGTCGGGGTGGGTCTCTTCCGCCCCGAGCGCGACCCAGAGCCCGGAAGCGACCAGGATGGTCACGGTCGTCCAGAACGCGGGAAGCACCGCGCGGCTTCCCTGCGCCACCATGCCGAGGACGACGGCGCCGATCGCATAGCCGGTGTCGCGCCAATAGCGGTAGGCGCCCAGGGACTTGCCCCGCCAGGATGGGGCGGAGATGTCGGCCACGGCGGCGATGATGTTGGGATACAGCAGCGCCATGCCGAACCCCATCGCCACCGCGCAGGCGAGCCAGGCGGTGGCGGTATGGCTGATGGCGGTCCCCGCAATACCCAGGGCGAGCACCCACAAGCCGGCCACGATGGGGATCTTGCGGCCGATGCGATCAGAGAGATGGCCGGTCCAGAGCTGGGAAAGGCCCCAGGTCATGGCGTAGACGCCCGTCACCCAACCGATCGCGGCCAGAGGCAGGCCCCGCTCTCGAAAGAAGACCGGGAACAGGACCCACACCAGCGTATCGGCCACCTTGTTGCTCACTCCCGCCTGAGACAGGGCGCGGAACGTCCGGTGGCGGAAGGACACCAAGACGAAAATCGCGCGCGCACTGGGCTGCTGGGGCACCCCATTGGGAACGCGCGGGCGGTGACCACGGTAGCTGTCGCCGAGGTGGTCGTGATCCTCCGCCCTGGCCCAGGGAAGAGTCTCTCGAACCAGGGCGATCGCAAGTGAGAGGCCGATGAGAATGGCTGCGAGCCCGAAACCCAGGAGCGTCAGACGAGGGCCGTACGCCCCGGCAAGGTAGCCGGTCGCGACGCCGCCCATGCCGACTGCGAAGTATCCGGCGCATTCATTGATCCCGACCGCAAATCCGCGCTGCTTCGCCCCGGTAATATCCACCTTGCTGGTCACCGTCATGGTCCAGGCGAACCCCTGATTGACGCCGAGGAGGACGTTGGCGCCGATGATCCACCACCAGTTGGGGGCGAAGAAGATCAGGAAGGGGATGGGCAGACCCGCGATCCAGCCCAAGATCAGCACCGGCTTGCGGCCCACGCGGTCGGAGAGGCTGCCCGCCACAAAATTGAGCATGCCTTTGACCAGTCCGAAGGAGAGCACAAAGGAGAGCAGAAAGAAGAACGATCCCGGAGCTACCCCGAACTCCTGGCTCATGGCCGGCAGGACGTTGCGCTCCATGGCAATGACCAGCCCCACGAAGAAGACCTGGATGGCTTGTTGGATGAACTGCCCCAGGTTGGCGCGGATGCCCCGCACGTATGCCGGTGTGCCCTCGGTTTTCATTCGTCTACCTGGACTCCAGGGGCGTTAGGCACGCGCCGTAATCGTACACTCATGGGCTCCCGCGGCCGACGCTCTGGATCGAAGGCCACCCCTCGGAGCCAGGTGGCGTCCTGGTCCCACCAATGAGAACGGCTACCCGTCTCAACCTATTGCCCCTAGAACACGAGGACCTGGTCGGCTTCGAGCGTCCAGTCCCCGAGCAGGTCCAAGCTCCCCCGCTCCACCCCTTCGATCATCTCTTCAGGCCCGAACCCGCGGGCCTCGGAGCACGACCCTCAGGTGGCCGCGGCGCCCTGACGCGCCACCGCGGCAACCATGCGCCCGATGTTGTAGAAGCCGTTGGGCGTCTGCTGGTTCTTCCTGGCACAGCCGACCGCGTCGCCCACCAGGAACAGCTTCACCGCGGCGCCCTTCTTCTGCAGGTTCATGGCGAGTCTCAGGCCGTTGTAGGGCCGCTCGCTGCCGTACGAGCCCTCGTTGAGGATGATCAGGAACGACTTCATGGAACCCTCCTCGTAAGCTCACAGCTCCATCGTGACGCCGGACGCCCTGCCCCCCGCCAGCAGGGCGAGGCGCAGGAGATCTCGCCTCAGGCCCACGGGCGTGAGCCACCACTTCTCGAAGAGCACCTTGCCCAGATGCCAGCTCTTCCCCACCTTCCGAAGCTCGACCTGCGGCGAGGGCTCGCCGTAGAAGTTGCCGTACGCGAACCCCGCCATCTCTTCCCCCGCCTCCAGCATGCAGAAGCCGCCCGCGCAGAACCCCTCCGCCCTGCCCGCGCCGGTGACGTCGTGGGCGATACGTCTGGCGACGACGAGCGCCTGGGCGTGCGCGAAGACGCCGGCCTTGGGCAGGGGCAGGGGCACGTCCGGACGCCAGCGGCCGGGCAACCCGATGGCCGTCACGTCGCCGATGGCGTAGACCCGTTCGCTCGATGTGGCCAGGGAGGCGCGGTCCACCGGAATCCATCCCGCATCGTTGCCGAGGCCCGAATCCCGAACGACCGCGGGAGGGCGGTGGGGCGGGATCACGACGAGGAGGTCGCAGTCCTCTCGCGTTCCGTCCTTGAATTCCAGCCGGTGAGTGTCCCCGTTGACGAACGCCAACGCGCGCCCCGGGTGGAAGTGGACCTCCTTCTTCGCGAGCAGATCGGCCACCATGGCCCCGAGGGCCGGTCCCGCCACGGGCAACGGCTGGGATTCCGGCGTGAACAGGTGAAGGTCGAACTTGCCGGCGAGCCCGCGCCGCCGCAAGGTGTCGGCGATGAGCATGGCGCCTTCGTGGGGAGCGCCCGGGCACTTGTAGGGGAGGCTGGAGACGACGACGGCAACCCGCCCACCCCGGAACGATCTCAGTTCATCGCGCAGCCGGGCGGCGCCGTCGAAGCTGAAGAACGTCTGCGCCGCCCCTTCCAGCCCGGGGATGGCGTCCGGGGCGAGCTCGGCTCCCAGCGCCACGACCAGATGGTCGTAAGCCACCTCACCCTGTGCCGTTTGCACCCGGCCGCGGCTCACGTCGATCCGTTCCACCGGGGCGGTGACCAACTCCACGCCGCGTCGGAGCAGGCTCCTGACGGGACGCACGATCTGGCCGGGGCGCCGGTCGCCGGTCATGAGCCAGAGGAAGGACGGAGCGAAGGCGTGGTCTGCGTCCCGCTCCACGACCACCACCCGGTGCTCCCTGGGCAGCAGCCGCCTCAAGGCGTTGGCGGCGACCTGCCCGCCGATCCCGCCGCCGAGAATCACGATGGTCTGTGCCGCCATGGTGCCGACCTCTCTTTCAGCGCTGCGCCCGGCTCTTCCCGCGGAAACCCTCGGAGCTTGCCGTGGCCTCGACGGGCATGCCCGCGGCCCGCCAGTCCGGGTAGCCCTCCCGCAGGCGAACGGCCTTCAGGCCCGCCTCCCGCAGCGTTTCCACGGCCTGAACCGCCAGGACGCAGTACTGGCCCCGGCAGTAGGCAACGATCCGATGGCCGCGGGGGACCTCCTTGATCCTGGCCTTCAACTCCCTCAAGGGAATGGAAAGCGCGCCGGCGATGTGGCCCGATCGGTACTCCTCGGCGGGTCGGACGTCCAGGACCGTGACCTTGCCTTCCCGGAGGCGCTGCAGCAACTCCCTGGCCTCCACGGGTTCCATGCCCTCCCGGCCGTCGAGGAAACGGCGCGTGATCCGTTCCACCTCCGCCAGGCGCGCCTCGGCGAGGGACCTCATGCTCCGGAAGAACGCGCATACGGCCTCGTCGGCCAGACGGTAGGTGACGAAAAGCCCTCGCTTCTCGGCTTCGAGCAGGCGCGCCGCCTTCAGAACTTTGAGGTGCTGCGAGGCGCTGGCGATGCCGAGGCCGGCCTCCCCGGCCAGCACCTCCACGCTCCGCGGGCCCTGGCAAAGCAGGTCCAGGATCTCCAGGCGCTTCGGGTGCGCCACGGCTTTGCCGATCCGTGCGAACTGCCCGTAGGTGGCGTCCTTGTACCGCCGTTCCACGCTCATTCGGTCCCGCTCCTCTACTATTCTACAAACCGATTGAATACTACGTTCATTCCCGGACCGACGCAAGCTCTGGGAGGAGACAAGACCTCCGTCGAGCCTCTTTCGGGTGTCCCTCGCGGCCGCGAGCGGATGGGGGTCCCGGGCCGCGCGGCGCCGGCACGCTCGGCGCCGGCCCCGCGGTCGTCCCGCCCGCGGCCGAGCTGCCGCGCATGCGCGGCGAGGTGCGCCTCCACTTCGAGCCGCGCAGCTCGCTGTACAACACCGACGGCCAGGTGTTCTCCGCCGTCGGCGTGCCGGCGGCGCTGTTCATGGAGGACTACGACATCAACCGCCAGGGCTACCACGACACCCACGACACCATGGAGAACATCGACCTCGACGACGGCGCCGCGCTCGCCGCCATCGCGATCGAGACGATCGCCCGCCTGGCAACGGCGGCGGAGACGGGACGACGGTAGAACGAAAAGGGTCGAAGGAAGACGGGAGGCAGCTCAGGAAGCCAAGAGGTTCTTCCTCTCCGGCTTCATGTCCTGCGTCTTCCCTCTCCCCTTTTCCCTTTTCCCTCTTCCCTCGTCGGAGCGCGTCAGCCGAGCAGCTCGTGCGCCGCGCGCAGGGCGTCGCGGATCGGAATCGACTGCGGGCATTTCGGCTCGCACTCGCCGCACTCGGCGCAGGCGTCGGCGCCGCTGCCGCGGGCGACCCAGATCGCCCGGTACGATGCCGACGTCGCCGCGCGCGAGTCGAACATCGCCACCGTGTTGACCAGCGAGAACACGTCCGGGATCAGGACCCCGCTCGGGCACGGCAGGCAGTAGCCGCAGGTCGTGCACGGCACCCTGACGCGCTCGCGGTAGAACCGTCGGACCTCCTCGGCCAGCCCATGCTCGCTCGCGGTGAGCCCGCTGGCGAGCGCGGCGTCCGCCACCGCGACGTTCTCGCGCAGCTGCACCTCGGCGTTCATCCCCGACAGCGCGGTCACGACCTCGCCGTGGTGCCACACCCAGCGCCACGCCCACTCGGCCGCGGAGCGCTCCCGCCCGCTCCGCGCCTAGATCGCCTTTACCGCCTCGGGCTGGCGGGCGGCGAGCTGGCCGCCGCGCAGCGGCTCCATCGCGATCACGCCGATCCGGCGCGCGGCGGCCAGGCGCATCCCGGCGAGCCCCGCCTGGTACTCGGTGTCGAGCAGGTTGAGCTGGATCTGGCAGAACTCCCGGTCGTACGCGGCGATCACCTCGGCGAAGTTGTCCGCCGAGCCGTGGAACGAGAACCCGGCGTGGCCGATCCGCCCGTCGCGGCGCATGCGGTCGAGCGCGGCCAGGCCGCGGTGGCGCGTGACGGTCTCCCAGCGCTCCTCGTTGAGCGCGTGCAGGAGGTAGAAGTCGATGCGGTCGGTGGCGAGGCGGCGGAGCTGCTCGTCAAGGCAGCGCTCCCAGCCGCCCTCGTCGGTGACGAGCCACGTCGGGCACTTGGTCGCGAGCTGCACCCGCTCGCGATACCCGCCCGCCAGCGCGCGCCCGACGAACGGCTCGCTCGCCCCGTCGTGGTACGGGTACGCCGTGTCCACGTAGTTGACCCCCGCGTCGACCGCGCCGCGCAGCAGTCGCGCCGCGCGCTCCTCGTCGATGCGGGCGGCGTCGCCGCCGAGCACCGGCAACCGCATGCAGCCGAAGCCGAGTACCGAGACCGGGAGATCCGGGATCTTGGGGAAGCGTCTGACCTGCACCGTCGCCCACCCTCCACGGCCGGGCAGTGTACCCCGGGCTCCGGGCTCCAGGACGACCGTGGCTCGTGGATCGTGGTTCGTGGATCGAAAAGACCGGCGTCCGGAAGACCGTGGTCAGTGGTCAGTGGTCCGTGGTCCGTGGTCCGTGGTCCGTGAACGACAAGACGCGAGTGACAGGGCGAAGGGGCAACCGGGTGTAGCCGCGCGGCCTTGAGCGCCTCCACCGAAGGCCACCCACCGGAGGCAGGGCCGCGCACCTCGCGGCGTGTAGCCGCGCCGCCGAGAGTGGGCCAGATGCAAGGCGCCCGAGGCGGTCGCGGCGGAGTGTGGCCGGAGGCCACATGAGCAAGCGAGCCGCCGAAGGGCAACGCAGCAGATGGTCCGCTATCGGCGGTGCCCTGAGCGAGTTGTGGGAACACCGCCAGAAAAGGCTCGGTTACAATCCGCGGGGGGTTGGAGTGACACCTGACCAGATCCGCGCCGCGCTCGATCGTATCTTGCCCGGCGTGCAAAAGCCCGGCCGCTACCTCGGCCTCGAGCGCAACATCATCGTCAAGGATTGGGGCTCGGCGGCCGTGCGCCTGCTCCTCGCCTTCCCCGACGAGTACGGAATCGGGATGTCGCACCAGGGGACGCGCATCCTCTACCACATCGCGAACGCGCGCCCCGACGCGCTCGCCGAGCGGGCGTTCGCGCCGTGGCCCGACATGGCGGCGGCGATGCGCGCCGCCGGGGTGCCGCTGTACGGGCTGGAGTCCTACCACCCGGCACGGGCGTTCGACCTCGTCGGCATCACGCTGCAGACCGAGCTGAACTACGTCAACGTCCCGTACCTGCTCGACCTCGCCGGCATCCCCCGCTTCGCCCGCGACCGCGGCGAGGGCGACCCGCTGATCGTCGGCGGCGGCCCGTGCATGGCGAACCCCGAGCCGGTCGCCGACTTCTTCGACGCGTTCGCGATCGGCGACGGCGAGGTGCTGCTGCGCGCGCTGCTCGACGCGGCCGCGGCCGGGAAGACCGCCGGGCGGCCGCGCGGCGAGACGCTGCGCGCGCTCGCACGCATCCCGGGGATCTACGTGCCGCAGCTCTACCGCTGGACCCCGGCGGCGTCAGCGGCGCAGGGCGGCTCGTTCGAGCTCCTCGACGAGGCCGCGACGCTCCCGGTGCTCCGCGTCTTCGCCGAGGCGCTCGACCCCGCCGACATGCCGCCGCTGCCGATCGTGCCCGCGGTCGAGGTGGTGCAGGACCGGCTCGGCATGGAGGTCGTGCGCGGCTGCACGCAAGGCTGCCGCTTCTGCCAGGCGGGGTACTGGTACCGGCCGGTGCGCGAGCACGACCCGGCGACCGTGCTCGCCACGATGCAATCGCACGTCGACTCGACCGGCTACGAGGAGGTCGGCCTGCTGTCGCTGTCCACGGCCGACTACTCGCAGATCGAGCCGCTCGCCTACCACCTCGCCGAGACGCTGGCGCCGCAGCGGGTCGGGGTCTCGCTCCCGTCGCTGCGCGCCGACGCATTCTCCGTCGCGGTCGCCGACGCGGTGAGCCGGGTACGCAAGTCGGGGTTCACGTTCGCGCCCGAGACCGGCTCCGACCGCCTGCGCCAGGTGATCAACAAGACGTTCACCAACGCCGACATGGTCAAGGCCGCGGAGGTCGCCTTCGCCCGCGGCTGGAACCTGATCAAGGTGTACGCGATGATCGGCCTGCCCACCGAGACCGACGACGACCTCGAGGAGCTGGCGCGCCTGGCCGAGGGGATCCTCGAAGCCGCGCGCCGCGCCGGCAACCGCAAGGCGGAGGTCAAGGTCTCGGTCGGGCCGTTCGTGCCCAAGGCGTGGACGCCGTTCCAGTGGGAGCCGTTCGTGCCGGTCGCCGAGATGCGGCGGCGCATCGAGCTGCTGCGCGCGCGCTTCCGGCGCATCCGCTGGGCGAAGCTGACGTGGAACGAGCCCGAGGAGTCGGCGCTCGAGGCGCTGCTGTCGCGCGGCGATCGCCGGCTCGGCGCGGTGATCGCCCGCGCCCACGACCTCGGCGCCGTGTTCGACGGCTGGGGCGAGTGGCTGCGCCTGCCCGCCTGGAACCAGGCGCTCGCCGAGGCCGGCGTCGACGTCGCGGCCGAGCTCGGCGCCCGCGACCTGACCGCCACGCTGCCGTGGGACGTGATCGACGCCCGCGTCCGCAAGGGGTATCTCAAGGCCGAGCGCCGGCGCGGCGTCGAGGAGCGCGAGACCCCCGACTGCCGCTGGGGCGACTGCATGCGCTGCGGCGTCCCCGGCGACGGCGCCGACACGCAGCTCGCGGCGCCGACGCTGCCGGTCGTCGGCGAAGAGGCGCCGGAGCTCGCCCGCGCGCGCAACGCGGCGTACCGCCTGCGACCGCGGCCGCGGGTGCTCCCCGACCCGCCCCCGCTCACCCAGCCCGAGCGCGTCGCCCGCGTTCGCTTCACCTTCTCCAAGCTCGGCGGCGCGCGTTTCCTCTCCCACCGCAACGTCATGGACCTGCTCGAGCGCGCCCTGCGCGCGGCGGCGGTCCCGGTGCGCTACACCGAGGGCTACAACCCCCACATCCGCCTCTCGATGGGCCCGGCGCTGCCGCTCGGCGCCGAGGCGCTCGGCGAGCGCTTCGACGTCGAGTGCCACGGAGAGGTCGCGGTCGGCATGCTCTCGCACGCCAATCGCGTGCTCCCGGAAGGCCTCCAGCTCACCGGCTGCGAGCGCCTCCCCGAGGGCTCGCCGAGCCTCGGCAAGGCCGTCGCCGCCTGCCGCTACCGCCTGCGCCGCCTCCCCGGCATGCCCGCGTGGCCGCACGCGCCGATCGCGGCCGGCGACGGCGTCCCCGGCATCCTCGACTGGCGCGTCGAGGGCGACGACCTGGTCGTCACCGCCAACGCCCGCCAGAGCGACGGCCCGACCCCCGGCGCCAGGACGATCCTCGCGGCGCTCGGCGTCCCCGACGAGCGGATCCCGCTCGTCCCAGTGCTCCGCGAGGTCGTGCTCCTCGCCGAGCGGCCGGTGGTGGCAGCGTAGCCGGCCACGACGCCGCCGGGCTCCTGCGGGGCCGTGCCGCGGCCGCTCGCGACACGGGCCCCACCGTCGCTGGGCGAGCGGTGGGGCCCGGAGGTCCGCGAAGCAGGGTTACAGCCGGTCGGTCTCCTTGATGAAGCCGGCGACCGCCGCCTTGAACGCCACCAGCGACGGCGGGTGCAGGTACATCATGTGGCCCGCCTCGAAGTATTTCATCTCGATGTTGCCGCGCAGCTTCTTTTCGAGGCCGAGGTGCTCCATCGTGTACTCGGTGCCGAAGAACGGCGTCGCCAGGTCGTAGTAGCCGTTGAGCACGAGGATGCGCAGGGCCGGGTTGGTGGCGATCGCGTGGGCGAGGTCGATGCCGGTGTTAGGCATCCCCGGGGTCGCGAAGAACGAACCGGGCGCCTTGTGCTTCCAGTCCCAATCCCGCCACAGGTCGGCCTCGACCTTGTACGTCTGGCCCTGCCCGAACTTCAGATCCTCGTGCAAATAGTCGAGGAACGCGGCGGTGAACGCCCCGGAGATCGCCGTCGCCTGCGGGTCCTCGTGCGACTCCTGCGCCAGGCGGTCGAGCGCGACGCCGGTGAAGCGCGCGTCG
>JAJXUY010000129.1 GCA_021782525.1 Acidobacteriota bacterium
CCGGCCCCGGCGAACCCGGCGGCCCCGGCACCCACGGCGGCGCAGCCGGCCGCGCCGGCGCAGCCACCGGCCACGACGTCACAGCCCGCGGCGCCGACACCGGCCAAGAAGTGAGCGGATCGGAGCACGACACATGCACCGTGCCGAAGTGGCGGAATTGGTAGACGCGCACGTTTGAGGGGCGTGTGGCGCAAGCCATGCCGGTTCGAGTCCGGCCTTCGGCACCATTGATTCGCGGGGGGGCACTTCGGCCCCCCTTTTCCTTGCTAGATAGGAGCGTTCGTCGCGCCTCGCGCCCCCCCGAGCCCCCCGCGCTCCGCGAGGCAGAGCCTCGCTCCGCTTGGATTCGCGGGGGGGCACTTCGGCCCCCCCTGCCTTTTCCGCTAGGGAACGTTCGTCGCGCCTCGCGCGCGATCCTGGCGGGGGGTCCCGCGGCCGCTCCCCGCACCCACCCGGCCGCTCTTGACCCCCCGAGCGCCCCACGCTCCGCGAGGCGGAGCCTCGCACGATCCGTTCGCGGGGGGGCACGTCGGCTCGTCCTGATCTCTCCATGACGGGAGGCCTGTCGCGCCTTGCGCCCCCCCGGACCCCCCGCGCTCCGCGGGGCAAAGCCCCGCTCCGCTTGTTCGCGGGGGGGCACGTCGGTTCCCCGTCGCCCTCGAGGTCGGTGTGCGGCCCCGGAACGGGTGCAACAGATGTGGGAGGGTGCGCCCGATCACGCGTACTGCGGTCGAGGTGTGATCCGGGCAACGGTCTCGACGCTGTTCGAGCGCTACGATCAAGGGGGTGGGCGCGCAGGCCGGGAGTACGCTTCCCTCTGCTAGACTTTGCCCGGACCGGTAAGGGGGCCGTCATGAAGAAAGTGCTCATGAGCTTGTGTGTCGCCATGGTGGCCGGAGCGGCGTTCGCGACCGTGCCGACCACCGACCAGTACCTGCCGGCGCTCGGGCACGCGCTCGGCGCCGCCGACGTCAACGGCGTGCGCCCGTGGTGGCGTGGCGACGTCTGGGTGTTCAACCCGTCGGCGAGCCAGCAGGCGTCGGTGACGATCTTCCTACTGCGCCGGCAGGCGAACCCGGCGCCGGAGTCGCGCGTGATCACGATCGACCCCGGCGACACCCGCTACCTACCGGACGTGATCTACAACACGTTCGGCTACGACAGCCTCTACGCCGGCCTGCGGTTCCAGTCCACCATCCCGGTGCTGGTGACCGCCGAGAGCTACGACGCCAACGTCACGGTGGTCAACAAGCCACAGGGGACCGCCGGCCAGTTCTTCGCCGCGCTGCCCGCCAACCTCGCGATCGGCCCCGGTGAAAGCAGCGACTTGCCCGGCTTCGACCAGGACGGCATCGGCACGGCGGGGACGTTTCGCTCCAACCTTGCGGTCGTCGAGACCACCGGGAACCCGGTCAACTACACCCTGCAGATCTTCGATGGCTCGGGGAACCTCGTCGGCACGAAGTCGTACAGCCTGGGCGGGCGCGAGGTCGGGCAGATCAACACCGTGATCACCGACGTGACCGGTGGGACCGGGAGCAACGAGCGCGTCCACCTCGTCGTGACCGGCGGCACCGGCAAGATGATCGCGGTCGGCTCGCGCATCGACAACCGCACCGGCGACCCGTCCACGATCGACATGGTCGCGATCCACCTCTCGGGCCAGTTCGAGGGGATCGTGCTCGACGCCTCCACCGGGACCAAGGTCGACGGCGGCCTGCAGCTCGTCATCGGCGGCAACGTGTTGACCAACTTCCAGGGCGTCGCCGGAATCCCGTGCGGGTCCGACAGCTTCACGCTCGACTTCTCTCCCAGCAGCGGCGTGACGGCCCCAATCGCGGCCGACGGCACGTTCACGACCTCGGTGAGCATCACCTACACGGACGGCACCAACAACCTGTTCACCACGAACTGGACGCTGACCGGGGCGCGCGCGGCCGACGGCACGTGGAGCGGCACACTCAAGAGCGACACGAGCAACGGCGTGAGCGTGGGCGGGTACAACTACAGCACCTGCAACGCGCTCGGCATCACGCGCCAGTGGCGCTCGGCGTGGACCGGCGGCAACTCGTAGGCCGGCACGGGCGAAGTTGGCCCCTGCGCGGCCCCAGGTGATGAGCTCGACGCGCCCGCCGGCCGCGATTGCCGGCGGGCGCGGGTGCATCCGGGCCACCCGCCCGGGAGGGGAGGCGGCATGAAGACCTCGATCTTCGTCCTCGTCGCGTCGCTGCTGGCCGCGAGTGCGCTCGCCGTGATGCCGGCGACCGACCAGTTCGTCCCCGCGCTCGCGCACGCCGGCGGGTTCGGCGACGCCCGGTGGCGCGGCGACGTGTGGATCTACAACCCCGCCGCCGACCGGACGGCCACGGTGGACGTCTACCTCCTGCTGCGCCAGCCGAACCCCACTCCCACATCCCAACGCATCACGGTCCAGCCGGGAGAGACGAGGTATTTCGAGGACATCATCGGGGCCGGCCTGTTCGGGCAGAGCAACGCTGCCGGCGGAATTCGGGTCGTCTCCTCGAGCCCGGTCGTGGTGACCGCGCGCAGCTACAACGCCAACGTCACCATGGCTGACGGCGCCACGGGGACCTCGGGCCAGTTCTTCGGCGGTGTCCCGGCGGCGATCGCGGTCGGCGCCGGCGACGCCACCGACGTCATCGGCCTCGACCAGGACCCCAGCGGCACGACCGCGGGGTTCCGCTCCAACCTGGCGCTCGTCGAGACGACCGGCAACGCGGTGAGCTTCGCCATCGACCGGCTCGACCCCGACGGCGCCGTTGTCGGCAGCCTGGCCTGCGACGGCAGCGGCCCGTGCGCCCCGCTCGGCCCCTGGGAGGTCCGCCAGCTCGACCTCGTGCTGACGAAGTTCTCGCCGCCGAGCGGCGCCAACCAGCGTCTCCGCATCCGCATCACCGGCGGCCACGGCCGCCTGATCGCGGCCGGGTCGCGCATCGACAACATCACCGGCGACCCCTCGACCGTCGAGATGGCGGGCGGCGGTCGCGCCGGGACGTACGTGTGCAAGCTCGAGCGCAGCGACTACGAGAGCCCGCTCACGCTAACCGTCGACCAGGGGGCGGTGACCGCGCTCGACGCCACGATCCTGTTCACCGACGCGGATGTGGCCGGGTGCTCGAGCTTCCAGGTGCTGCGCCTGAGCGGCCCGCTCGCCACGCCGGTGGCGTACGACGACGCCGGTACCTTCAACTTCGTCGCGAGCAACACGTCGCTGGGGGCGACGCTGCAGGTCAACGGCACGATCGCGGTGACCGGCGCGCTCTCCGGCAACGCCACGGTGACGATCACCGGCGTGCCCGGTTGCAGCGGAACGAAGAGCTGGCCGTTGGCGGGCAGCCGCCTGCCGTAGCGCTCCTCGGCCGGCGGTGAGAGTGGCGCGCCGGCCGAGTGGTGCGAAACCATCGCAGTCGCAGACCGTAAAACGGGCCGGCGACGGGGAGACCAGCATGGCGACGGTGCCGAGCGAGGTGATCGAGCGGGAGTTGCGTGAGCGCCGCGTGCAGCTCGAGATCGCACGCGAGACGGCGGCGGCCGGGCCGGACCTCGAGCGGCTGCTCGCGGAGGTCGACGCCGCGCTCGCGCGCGTCGGCGCCGGGACGTACGGCCTGTGCGAGGTGTGCCACGACCCGGTCGAGCCCGAACGGCTGCAGGCGGACCCCCTGCTGCGCTTCTGCATCGACCACTTGAGCGCGCCGGAGCAGCGGGCGCTCGAGCAGGACCTGCAGACGGCCGCGCGTATCCAGCGGGGCCTGCTCCCGGAGCGGGACGTCGCGGCCCTCGGGTGGGAGATCAGCTACCACTGGGAGCCCGCCGGCCTCGTGAGCGGCGACTGGTGCGACGTCGTGCGCCACGACGGCGACCTCTTCTTCATGTTCGGCGACGTGTCGGGGAAAGGCGTCGCGGCGGCGATCCTGATGTCGCACCTGCACGCGACGTTCCGCACCCTGGTCCTCGGGACCCCGAGGGTCGGCCACCTCGTCGAGAGCGCCAACCGCGTGTTCCGCGAGAGCACCCCATCGCCGTATTTCGCGACGCTCGTGTGCGGGCGGGCCTCAGCCTCGGGGGAGGTCGAGCTGTGCAACGCGGGTCATTGCCCGCCGGTCGTCCTCTCCTCTCGCGGCGTCGAGACCGTGGCGCCGACCGGGCTCCCGGTCGGAACGTTCTTCTCGGCGGCGTACGGCTCGCGCGCCGTGAGACTGGACCCCGGCGACGCCTTGGTGCTCTACACCGACGGCCTGACCGAGGCGCGCAACCGCTCCGACGCGGAGTACGGGAGCGACCGGCTGGCCCGTACCCTGGCCGGCGCGCGCGGCCTGGCGGCGGGGGCGGTCGTAACCGCCTGCCTGGAGGACCTGGCGGCGTTCCTCGCCGGCGCCCCCAAGCGGGACGACCTCACCGTGATGGCGATCCGCAGGACCGCCTGACGCGATCCCGCCGCGACCCACGAGCCGGCGTCAGGAGGGGACCGCGTCGGCGAGCAGGAACTCGAGGACGTTCGCCGCCGAGTAGTTCTCACCCCAGCGCTGCACCAGCTCGCGGAGCTGGTTGAAGCACGCGCCCACGGTCAGCAGCGGTTTCTCGAGGTTGCCGTCGGGCAACGTGCGGCCGACGCCCACGTTGGCCAGGAGAGCGTTGCACAGGCACTTGCGGCCCTCGGTTTCGGCGGGGTCTCCCCCCTTGGCACACCAGGCCGACTCGGGCTCGGCGGGACAGCGGTAGCCGATCTGACCGTCCTCCCGCTTGTAGATGCGACTGAGGAACCCGAGGTTGCAGGCGCGCGGCCGCTTGAGGTACTCGGTCACCTCGGAGAGCGTGCCTTCGAGTTTGAGAACCTTGAACGGAAACCCGGTCGGCGAGGCGAGTGCGTCGGTGACGACCCGGCCGATCCCCTCGACCGCCTTGCGCAACGCCGCGAGCTTGAGCGACAGCACGAGGCCCGACTCGCGGCAGAACGCGAACGCGGTCCCGACCTGGATCCCGGCCGCGCCGCGCGCGAGCGCGTCGCGCAAACGACCAGCGTTGCCGAACCCTCCGGCCAGGTAGAACGGCACCCCGAGGTCGGCGATCCTGGCGAGGTCGACCTCGTCCCTGGGGCCGTACACCGGCTCCTCACCGTGCGCGCTCGCCGCCGCTCCGCGCGGGGGCGCGTTGTGGCCGCCCGCCGTCGGGCCCTCGACGACAAGGCCGTCGATCCTTCCTGAGGCCTTTCTCGTCATCGTGGTCGCGAGCACGTTCGAGGCGACGATCGGGAAGAATGCCGGCCGCCGCAGCTCGCGCGCGACGCCGGACAGAATGCGCGCGGGCGACAGGTGGGCACGAAAGTCGTCGAGCGGGCCCGCGCCCTCGACGGCGAGTGCCATCGTGACGTCCTCGCCCCGGCTCAGCCGGTCGAGGACGGCCGGGATCTCGCGCGGGATCCCCGCCCCCATGATCACCAGGTCGACGTCGGCCAGCATC
>JAJXUY010000130.1 GCA_021782525.1 Acidobacteriota bacterium
TCGTTGACCAGCCCGCACGCTTGCATGTGCGCGTACACGATCGTCGGCCCGACGAAGCGGAACCCGCGCCGCACCAGCTCGCGCGAGAGCGCCTCCGATTCCGGCGTCCGCGCCGGGATCTCGGCCGCGGTCCGGCAGGCGTGGACGATCGGCGCTCCTCCGACGAACCGCCAGATGAGCGCGTCGAACGAGCCGAACTCCTCCTGCACCGCGAGGAAGGCGCGCGCGTTCCCCACCGCCGCGTTGACCTTGAGGCGGTTGCGGATGATGCCGGGGTCGGCGAGGAGCCTATCGACCTTCGCCGGCGTGAAGCGCGCGACCCTGTCGGGGTCAAAGCCGGCGAACGCACGCCGATACCCCTCCCGCCGGTGCAGGACCGTCTTCCACGACAGCCCGGCCTGAGCGCCCTCGAGGATCATGAACTCGAAGTGGCGGCGGTCGTCGTGCTCGGGCACGCCCCACTCGGTATCGTGGTACGCCTCCATCAGCGGGTCCGGGGCCCCCAGCCAGCAACGCTTGCCCATCGCCGGACGATACCAGAGCCGCCGCACCGGCCCAAGGGCGCGCGCCGTGTTACCGTGACGGCCCGGCGGTGGCCGGGGAGGGTCCGCGATGCGTCGAGTCCAGCCGGAGGAGATCACGTTGAGGCCGTTCGCGGTCCTCGACCGGGAGTGGGCGCTGCTGGTCGCCGGCCGGGAGCGGCCCAACCCGATGACCGTGTCGTGGGGTGGGCTCGGCACCCTGTGGAACCGGCCGGTCGCCACCGTCTACGTGCGCCCGACGCGCTTCACGTTCTCGCTGCTGGAGGCCTGGCCGGAATTCACGCTCAACGTCCTCGGCGCGCGCCACCGTAAGGCGCTCGACCTGTGCGGCACGCGCTCCGGGCACGACACCGACAAGTGGCGCGAGACCGGCCTCGAGCGCGTTCCGGGCGAGACCGTGGCGGTGCCGCGCGTGGCCGAGGCCGAGCTGGCGCTCGAGTGCCGCGTGCTCGCCACCCTCGACCTCGACCCGGCGCGCTTCCTCGACCCGGCGATCGAGAAGCTCTACCCGCGCGCGGACTACCACCGCGCCTTCCTCGGCGAGGTCCTCGCCGTCTGGGCCGCGGACCGCTTCCTCGCCCCGTCCGTCTGACCGCGGCGGTCGCGGACCCCGCATCCAGGCGGCGCGACACCAACGCCACCGCCGGGCGCCGTCGTCGCTCCCGTATACTCCAAACGGACCCATCATGGAGAGCGGCGGCTTCCTCCTCCTGCTCGGCTTCTTGCTCGTCCTGGCGTTCGTGGCCGAGGAGGGTTTCCGCTGGTTGAAGGTCCCACCGGTCCTCGTGCTGATGGGGTGCGGGGTGGTGCTCGGGCCGCTCACGCACGTGCTGCCGCCGCGCCGCTTCCTCGAGGCGGCACCCGCCTTCGGCGCCCTCACCTTCCTGCTGATCCTCCTCGAGGGCGGCCTCGACCTGCGCATCCGAGCGGTGCTCGACCGCTTCGTCCCGGGCGCCGTCCTCGCCGTCACCGGGTTTTCGGTCGCGTTCGCGGCCGCCGCAGGCGTCGGCCTCGTCGGGGGGTTGCCATGGCCCTCGGCGGTGGTCCTCGGGATCGTGCTCGCGCCGATCTCGGGAGCGATCGTGCTGCCGCTGGTCGGCCAGCTCGGCCTGCGGCCGGAGGTCCGCACCCTCGCCGTGCTCGAGGGCGCCCTCGCCGACGTGTTGGGCGTGCTCGCCATGGCGTTCGCCGGCCAGATGCTGACCGGCGGCGGGCTGGCCGGGCTGGTCGCGCTCGGGTCGCTGCTGGCCGCCGGCTTCAGCGTGATCGTTGCCGTCGCGGTCGGACTGGTGTGGCCGCGCCTCACCCGTGCGCTCGCGGACCGCCGTTTCATCCACGTCCTCACGTTCGGCGTCGCCCTCACACTGTGGGGGGCGGCTGAGTTGACCGGGGCGTCCGGTGCCCTCGCGGTCCTCTGTTTCGGCGTCACGCTGGCCAACGAGGACGAGATCCTCAAGCTCCTCCACCTCGGCGCACCGCGCGCCGGAGAGTTCGCGCGGACGATCGTCGCCCGCCAACACCAGTTCATCGCTCAGCTCACCTTCCTCGTCCGCAGCTTCTTCTTCGTCTTCCTCGGCGTCGTGGTCAGCTTCAGGGACCTCCCGCGCAGCCTCTTCGTCGAGGGGCTCGCGGTCATCGCCCTCTTCGCCGCCAGCCGCTGGGCCGTCGTGCGCGCGCTCGAGATCCGCGGCGTCGTCACCCTCGACAGCGTGGAGCGGCGGACCGTCTGGATGCTGCAACCGCGCGGCCTGGTCAGCGCCGTGCTGGCGATCGAGGCCACGCGCCTCGGCGTCCCCGGGGGTGAGTCCTTCCTCGGCTTCGCCTCGCTCGTGATCATCGGTTCGAACCTGCTCATGGCCGTTGGATTGCCGCGGGGCGGAACGGGCGCCGGGAGGGCCGCACGCGCGTTGCGCGACGCATCCGGAGCGGGTACCGTTAGCGCGCAAACGGCGAGGGACCGATGACACCACGGCCGGAGAAACGCCTTCTCAACGAGTGCGAGACGCCGACGAGGACGCACTACCTGATCCTGGCGATGTCGTGGGCGGGGTGGATGTTCGACTTCTACGACCTGATGCTGTTCTCGTTCCTGCTCATCCCGATCAAGCGCTCGCTCGGCCTCTCCGATTCCTCGCTCTCGCTGCTGGTCGGCACGACGCTCGCCGCGACCGCGCTCGGCGGCATCGTGTTCGGCTGGCTCGCCGACCGCTACGGGCGCAAGACCGTGCTCTCGTGGACGATCCTCGTGTACTCGGTGGGCGCGTTCATGTCCGGCTTCGCGCAGGACGCGGTGTGGCTGGCGGCGTGCCGTGTCATCACCGGACTCGGCGTCGGCGGCGAGTGGGCGACCGGGCAGACGCTGGTCGGCGAGACGTTCCCGGCGCGCATGCGCGGCCGCTTCGCCGCAGTGATGCAGACCGGCGCCCCGCTCGGCATCGCGGTCGCCTCGATCATCGGGGGGTTCGCCGAGCCGGCGATGGCGCGCGCGTTCGGCCCCGAGTGGGGCTGGCGCGGCTGCTTCTTCATCTCGGTTCTCCCCGCGCTGCTCGTCGTGCTCATCCGCCGCCACATGCCGGAGTCCGACGTGTGGCTCGAGCGCAAGCGCGCGGCGGCCCCGCAGGAGACCGGCCAGGTCAGGTACCTGCTCACGACCCCCGATCTGCGGCGCCTGTTCCTGCTCGGCCTCGTCCTCGCCACCACCGACATGTCGGCGTACTGGTTCACCTACTCCTGGATGCCGCGCTACCTGTTCGAGCACCTCGGGTCTTCGATGGGGAAGGCGGGGATCTGGATGCTGGTGACGCAGGTCGGCGGCACCCTCGGCTACCTCTCGTTCGGGGTCGTCGCCGACTGGAAGGGGCGGCGCGTCGCCTACACGATCTACTCGGTCGTGTGGGCGATCGGGCTGTTCGCCGTGACGTGGTTCTGGGGTGCGCTCGCGGTCTACCCCGCGATGACGATCCTGTTCATGTTCCTGGTCGGCCTCGGCACCGGGAACTACTCCGGCTACGGCCCGATCTTCTCGGAGATCTTCCCCACCCGGGTGCGTAACACCGCGATGGGAACCGCGTTCAACCTCGCCCGCGGCGTGCAGTTCTTCACCCCGCTGGTGATCACCCTCGTGGCCACGCGCTACGGGCTCGGCGGCGGCATCTCGCTCGCCGGCTTCTTCGCCCTGATCACCGGCCTGTGGGTCTGGACGCTCCCGGAGACGCGCGGGACGCGAATCAGCGTCGAGCACTGAGCTCGCTCGGCCACCTACGCGGCCCCGGCGGCGACCACGCGATTGCGGCCGGTGCGCTTGGCCTCGTACAACGCCGCGTCGGCGGCGGCGACCAGTGTCCCGGGATCCATCCCGGGTAACGCCCGCACGGTCGCGGCGCCGACGCTGATCGTCACGACGGCGGCCACGGGCGAGACCGGATGCGGGATCGCGAGCTCGGCGACCCCGGCGCGGACCTTCTCGGCCACCGCGAGCGTGCCTCCCGCGCCCGTCCCGACGAGGAGCATGGCGAACTCCTCGCCTCCCCAGCGCGCCACGAGGTCGCCGGCGCGGCCGGCGTGCGCGGCCGCCAGCTCGGCGATCCGGCGCAGGCAGCCGTCCCCCGCCTGGTGCCCGAGCGCGTCGTTGTACGCCTTGAAGTGGTCGACGTCGATCATGAGCAGCGAGAGGGTGCGGCCCTCCCGCTCGGCGCGCGCCGCCTCGGAGGCGAGCCGCTCCTCGAACACCCGCCGGTTGGCGATGCCGGTCAGCGCGTCGGTCGTGGCCAGCCGTTCGAGAGCGAGGTTGGCCGCCGCCAGCGCGCGCGTGCGCTCGTCGACGAGCGCCTCCAGCTCCTCGTTGCGCCGCCGGACCTGCCGCGTCCGCACCAAGGCGAGGCCGTACGCCGCCGCCCCGATCGCCAGCACGAGGCCGGCGCGCGCCGGCACCGTCTCGAACCACGGTGGCGCGACCGCGAAGGCGAAGCGCGCCGGTTTCGCCGAGACGCGGCCGTCGCCGGCGACCGCGCGCACCTCGAACACGTACTCGCCCGCCGGCAGGTTGGTGTAGCGCTGGTGCGGGTTGGCGTGCGGAGGCGACCAGTGGTTCTCGTAGCCCACGAGGCGCTCCTGGAAGCGCGTGGCCTGCTCGGCAAGGTAACTCGGCGAGGCGAACGCGAACGTCACCGTGTTCTCGCGGTACGCCAGGCGCGCGCCCGCCGCCACCGGGCGCCCGTTCCCTTCCTCGACGCCGAGCAGGAGCACGCTCGGGTCGGGACGGGGGCGAGCGCCCCAGCCGTACGGCACCTCGGTGAACCCGCCGACCATCCCCACCAGCAATGGCCCGCCGTCCACGGCGGCGAGGCAGTTCTCGGCGGTGGTCGAGGCGCCGATCAGCCCCTGCGCCTGGTCGAGGCGCGCGGCCACCTCGCCGCCTACGATCTTGACGACCTCGTACGGCGTGGCGAGCCACACCGCGTCGCCGCTCGCCGCCAGCGCCACGACGTACCGCTCGCCCAGGGCCTGGTTGACCGCCTCGAGCGGCGTCGCGCGTCCGTCGACGAGCGACCAGAGGCCGAGGTCGGTGCCCACCCACACGCCGCCGGAGTGGACGAGCACGGCGCGGCACACCGTGCTCGGCAACCCCGACTCGCGGCCGAACCGCCGCATCGCCGAGCCGTCCCAGCGCACCACGCCGGCGCCGTCGGTCCCGAACCAGACCGTTCCGTCGGGCGACGCCGCGATCCCGCGCGCCTCTCCGAACGGCGCCCCGTCCACGGCCGTGAACGCCTCCGCCCCGGACGCGCGCTCACGGCGGTCGTCCCAGCGGAAGCGGACGGCGCCCGCGGCCGTGCTCGCCCAGATGTTCCCGGCCGCGTCGCGCGCGAGGCCGAAGATGCGGCCGTGGGCGG
>JAJXUY010000131.1 GCA_021782525.1 Acidobacteriota bacterium
ACGGGCACGACAACGCCCGCGAGGCGGCGCAGGCGAAGTGGTACGCGGCCGACGTCGCGATGGGCGCCGCGGTCGAGTGCGCGCAGATCCTCGGCGGCTACGGCTACACGCAGGAGATGCCGGCGGAAAAGCTGATCCGCGACGCGAAGATCTACCAGATCTACGAGGGCGCGAGCGAGATCCAGAAGATGATCATCGTGGCGAAGCTGCTGCGCATGCGCGAGGTGCACTGACCATGGCTGGCGACGTGCGCCGGCTCGTGCGCCGCATCGCCGACCGCTTCAAGCGCGCGTTCTACGGGCCGACGTTCCGTTGCCCGGTGTGCCACTTTGTGCTCGCCGCGGTCGACGCCGACGGCAACGGCCTGCTCGTCTGCCCGGTGTGCGGCGCGGTGCTCGAGATCGAGGAGGTCTACGGGCACATCGTGCCGGTGGTGCTCGACATGGAGATCCACCGGCCGCAGCCGAAGCTGCGCGCCCACCCGATGGCGACGCACCTGCCGATCGGCGCGTTCCCGGTGGCGCTGCTCGGGGCGGTCGCGCTCTTTTTCGCCTCGCTCGGCGCGCGCCTGGAGTGGCCGGGAGCTCGGTTCGCCGGCGCGCCGGTGGTCGCGAGCGCCGTGCTCGTGCTGCTCGTGCTCTCGGTCGCGGGTTCCCTGCTGACGTTCGCTTCGGGCCTGTGGGACTGGAACTTCCGCTACCGCCGCCGCCCCTACCGCCAGATCCGCCTCAAGATCGCGTTCTCGATCGCGTTCCTCGCGCTCGGCGCGGCGGCGATCGCGCTGCACGCCTCGGGGGCGGTGTTCGCGGCGTCGGGGCTGATGCGGCTCGACAGCGCCGCGGGCGTGCTCGGCGGCGCGGCGTACCTGTTGGTCCTGGCGGCGGACATGGCCGTGCTGGCGACGCTCGGCCACGTCGGCGGCACGCTGGTGTTCGGCGAGTAGCGCGCCGCCGGCGCGGCCGGCCCGAACCGCTACTTCACGCCGAGTTGCTGCGTCACACCGATGATCTGGTGCGCGGCGGCGCCCTGGTCGATCGCCTCGACCTTGCCGTCGCTCGTGAACATCACCCGGGAGGCGGGGTAGAGCGTTCCGTTGCCGTTGCCGTTGAGGTCGAGCGTCAGCTCGACGACGCCGAACGGCGTGTCGACCGAGCGGATCGCCTTGAGCTGCTCGAACAGCGGGAACGGGCGATCGAGCACGGCGAAGACCTTGACGCCCTTGGGGGTGGGGAACTCTCGGATCACCGGCACGTCGAAGCCGATCAGGTCGCCGACGCGGATCCAGCCGCGCGCCGGCATCGCGGCGAGGTCGGTCATGACGGCACGCGGCCCATGGTCACCGAGCTCCTTGGAGAGGCGGGCGATCTCGGCGGGGGTGGAGAAGCTGTCGACGTGGAGCGTGACCGGGACGGTGACCGCCCCGGAGCTGCTGAGCAGGATGCCGGTGTACTCCGCCGGCAGCGGGGCGCCGTGCACCGCCGCCCCGGCCAGCGCCGGGAGCGCGACGGCGAGGAGCGCGACGAGGGTGGTGGGGGGTGTTCTCATTCTGTTCATCTCTGCCTCCATGGGGCCCGGCCGGCCGCCGCGGACGCACCATCCAACCACGAGCAGGCAACGCGGGGCGGCGGCCGCTTCTTCCCGGGTCGGTCGCGGGGAGCGGCGGCGGGCCGGCGCATTGCCCGGCCGAGGTCGTGGCGCTACGATGACAGACAGACGACCACGTTGACCGCGAGGGGGCAGGGATGACGAAGACCATCCGGTTCCGCTTGAACGGCACGCCCACGACGATCCAGACCGACGGCGAGCGCACGCTGCTCTGGGTGCTGCGCGACGACCTCGGGCTCACCGGCACCAAGTTCGGCTGCGGCGAGGGGATCTGCGGCGCCTGCACGGTGGTGGTGGACGGGGAGGCGGTGCGCTCGTGCAGCGTGACGGTCGCCTCCGTGGACGGCCACGACGTGACGACGATCGAGGGCCTCGCCCGCGGCGGCGCGCTGCACCCGCTGCAGGCGGCGTTCGTCGAGCACGGCGGCTTCCAGTGCGGCTACTGCACGTCGGGGATGATCATGAACGCCTACGCGCTGCTGCGCGCCGACCCGCACGCGACGGCCGCGGCGATCGCCAAGGGAATGGAGGACAACCTCTGCCGCTGCGGCGCCCACAAGCGGATCCTCGCCGCCGTCGAGGACGTCGCGCGTGGGAAGGGAGGCGCGTCATGACCGGGAGCCGTGGCATCGACCGGCGCGACTTCATCAAGGTCGTGGGCGGGGGCATCGTGGTGCTGGTCAGCGCCGGGCCGTCGGCGCTGCTGGCGCAGGAGCGGCGCCGCATTTACCCCGAGGACCTCAACGCCTACCTGCGCATCGGCCCCGACGGCCGGGTGACCGTGTTCACCGGCAAGATCGAGATGGGCCAGGGGGTGATGACCTCGCAGGCGCAAATGGTGGCCGAGGAGCTGCGCGTGTCACTCGGCGCGGTCGAGATGGTCATGGGCGACACCGACCGCTGCCCGTGGGACATGGGCACGTTCGGCTCGCTGACGACGCGGATGTTCGGTCCGTACCTGCGCGCCGCGGCGGCTGAGGCGCGCGCCGTGATGCTGCGGCTCGCCGCCGAGAAGCTCGGCGTCCCGCGCGCCAAGCTGGTGGTCGCCGACGGCGTCGTCTCGGTCGCGGGCGACGCGTCGCGCAAGGTGAGCTACGGGGCGCTCGCCGAGGGGCGGCGGATCGTGCGCACCGTCGGCGACAAGGCGGTGCTGCGCTCGCCGTCCGAGTTCACCGTGATGGGGACCTCGCCCGAGCGCTTCGACGCGCACGCCAAGGTCACCGGCGGCGCCAAGTACGCCGGCGACATCCGCCTCCCGGGGATGCTGTGCGCGTGCGTGCTGCGCCCGCCGGCGCACGGCGCCACGCTCAAGGCGCTCGACACCACGGCGGCGGCGAAGCGGCCGGGGGTCGTCGTGGTCAACCAGGACGGCCTGGTCGCGACGCTGCACGCCGACCCCGAGGCGGCCGCGGCGGCGCTCGCGCTGGTCAAGGCGACGTGGGACACGCCGGCGCCGCCGTTCGACACCGAGACCGTGTTCGACCACCTGATCAAGGCGGGCGGCGCGGGCGAGGTCGTGACCAGCCGCGGCGACGTCGCAGCGGCGAGGAGCGCGGCGGCGCGCCTGTTCCAGACGACCTACCGCAAGGGGTACGTGGCGCACGCGGCGATCGAGCCGCACACGGCGGTCGCCGAGGTGAGCGGCGACAAGGTCACGATCTGGGCCTCGACGCAGACGCCGTTCCCCACCCGCGACCGCATCGCGGAGGAGCTCGGCCTGGTGAAGGACAAGGTGCACGTGGTCACCCCGTTCGTCGGCGGCGGGTTCGGCGGCAAGAGCGCCGGGCTGCAGGTGAGCCAGGCGGCGAAGCTCGCGCGCATCACGGGCAAGCCGGTGCAGGTGCGCTGGAGCCGGGCCGAGGAGTTCTTCTACGACACGTTCGACCCCGCCTGCGTGGTCACGATCGCCTCGGCGCTCGACGCGGCGGGGAAGATCTCGTTGTGGGAGTACCACGTGATCGCGGCGGGGACGCGCGGCACCGAGCTGTTCTACGACGTGCCCAACGTCTCGATCCGGTCCTCGGGCGGGCGACGCGGGGAGGGGCCGAGCCTGCACCTGTTCTCCGTCGGGCCGTGGCGCGCCCCCGGCGCCAACATGAACATCTTCGCCAAGGAGTCGCAGGTCGACATCATGGCCGCCGCGGCCGGCCTCGACCCGCTCGAGCTGCGGCTGCGCAACACCAGCGACCCGCGCATGCGCGCCGTGATGCAGGCGGCCGCCAAGGCG
This sequence comes from Acidobacteriota bacterium, assembly GCA_021782525.1. The sequence goes on from JAJXUY010000131.1 coordinate 3,833, forward strand.
TACGGCTGGACGCCGCGCCCGGCGCCGGCCGGCACGGGCCGCGGGCGCGGCCTCGCGTGCGGGATCGACGCCGGGTCGTACGTGGCGTTGATGGCGGACGTGACGGTGGACCGGACGACTGGGGCGATCCGCGTCGAGCGCGTGGTGGCGGCGCAGGAGATGGGCGTGGTCGTGAGCCCGACCGGGGCGCAGATGCAGATGGAGGGGTGCATCACCCAGGGGTTGGGCTACACGCTGACCGAGGAGCTGCGCTTTTCCGGCGGCGACATCCTCGACCGCAACTTCGACACCTACCACGTGCCGCGCTTCTCCTGGCTGCCGAAGATCGAGACCGTGCTGGTACGCAACGACGAGGTCGCGCCGCAGGGCGGCGGCGAGCCGGCGATCGTCCCAATGGGCGGCGTCGTCGCCAACGCGGTGTTCGACGCCACCGGGGTGCGCTTCGACCGCCTGCCGCTGACGGCCGCGCGCGTCCGCGAAGGCCTGACGAGGGCGAAGGGGAACTCCCCCGCGTAGCTCGGCGGACCCGACCCCACCGGCTACGGCCCGGTGACCGGGCGCACCGGCGAGGTCGGTCGGGAGCCCGGGCGCCTTGACAAGGGGGCGTCCCGGGCCAAGGTTGGTATCACTCGAACAGTGCGTCGATGGCCCTGCTGTCATCGGTTGCGGACCGCCCCCTCGGGCGGCGGGGCGTGAGCGGCGCGGCACGGAGTCGGGAGCGGGGAAGGGAGGTGACGGCGGGTCGTGCGGAGTCTTGAGGCGAGGTGGACCGAACCCGAGGGAGGCGATCGATGCGCAAGCAATTGATAGTGATCATCCTGGCAGGTTTGACGTTGTTCCTGTGCGCCGCGGCGGCGGGAGCCGGCGCCAGGCCGATGATCGGCATCAACGTGGTGCTCAACACGGACGTCACCGATGCGATCCTGGCCGACCTGGGCGCGCACGGCACCGTGCGCGACGTGGTGCGCGAGATCCGCGCGGTCACGGTGCAGGCCCGGACCAGCGCGCTGCCGGCGATCCGGGCGCTGCCGTACGTCGCGGCCGCCAACCCCGACGCCCAGCGGCGCAACGGGCCCGTGACCCCGGTCTTGGTGACCGACTTCTCCAACGGTTTGAGCTCGTGGGACCTGGACGCGATCAACGTGACCGACTACGGCTTCGACAACCGCCAGGTGGCGTACGACGGCACGGGGGTGTACGTGGCCGTGCTCGACACCGGCCTGGTGGACAACTGGCGGTACTACTTCCCGGCCGACCGCATCGCCGTGGACTACGCCGTGTGCTTCGGCGGCGGCGGCGGCGACCACGGTACCGTCTCGACGCAGCCGAACAAGTGGGAGCACGACCAGAACTCGCACGGGACGCACGTGACGAGCACCATCATCGGCTACAACCTCAACGGCGTCCCGGTCAACGGCGTCGCGCCGCTGGCCACGGTCATCCCGGTCAAGGTGCTCAACCAGAACGGCTCCGGCTGGTCGTCGGTGATCGCGCGCGGCATCGTCTACGTCGCCGACCTGAAAGCCGGGGCGCTCGCCGGTTATCCGGTCGTGATCAACATGAGCCTCGGCGGCCCGTCCATGGACGCGATGGAGCAG
>JAJXUY010000132.1 GCA_021782525.1 Acidobacteriota bacterium
GGATCTGCTCGCCGCGCAGGCCCCTGGGGTAGCCCGATCCGTCGAAGTGCTCGTGTGCGCAGCGGATGATCTCCGCGGCGCGCTCCAGCTTGCCCATCCGCTCGACGATCAGGGCACCGACCTCGGGGTGGGTCAGGATCTGCTCCCGTTCGGCGGCGTCGAGCGGCCCCGACTTGTTGAGGATCTCGTTCGCGATACCGATCTTCCCCACGTCGTGGAGGATCGCGGCGACCGAGAGGAGGAAGCGCTGGTGGCTCGACAGCCGGATCCAGCCGCGGCGCTCCAGCACCTCCTCGGTCGCCAGGACCAGAGTCTCGACGCGCTCGACGTGCTCACGCGTGTAGCGCGACTTCGCCTCGACCACCTCGGCCAGCGTGGAGATCGAAGCCAGGTACGTGTTGCGGATCTCGTCCGCCATCCGGTTGAACTCGCGGGTGAGTGCCCCGAGCTCATCGTGCCGGCCCTCCGGGAGGCGGACCATGAGGTGGCCGCGCGCCATCGCGGCGGTGCCCTCGAGCAGGGCCGACAACGGCGCCAGGAGACGGCGCGCGAGACCGTTACCGAGCGCGAACGCGAGCAACATGCCGGCGGCGAGCACCACGAACCAGACCTGCAACCCGGTCTCGAGGCTCTCGCCGCTGTGCACGGCGGAGGTCATCAGGGCGATGCTGAGGACGGTCCCGTCGTCGAGCCGGAGCGCGGGCCGGCTCGCCACGATCGGCTTGAACAGGAACGAGAGCGTTCCCCGCGGCAGGTACGCCGCGAGCTCGGCGAGGCTGGGCTGCGCGCCCTCGGCGGGCTCGGGCCACACCGCCAGGGTTTGCCCGCCCGCCTCGAGCGCCGCGAACGTCTGAGCCGGGACGATCGACGACAGCAACGTGGCGTCGAGCGGCTCGGTCACGACGAGCCAGCGGTGTACCCCGCCGTTCGCGGCAGGCAACTGCCTCGCCAGCTTCAGCGCCGCTTGCCCGTCGGGTCCACGGTGCACCCACGTCGCGTTGTGGCCGGCCGCGATCTGCGCCGCGATGCTCGGGTTGCGGGGGAACCACGCGGTCCTCAGGCTGCTCCCGATCCCGCGCTGCCAGCGGTAGGCCTCCGCCTCCAGCTGCAGGCCGCCGAAGACCTCGACACGCTCGACCCGATAGAGCGCCAGGAGATCGTGCAGCTGCCCGAGCTGCTCGACACCGCCGGTCAGGGGGGTCGACCCGATGAACGCGGCGAGCGCGTCGCGGTCGTCCCCGAGCTCGTTGACCCGTTGGGTGAACTCGTGGCCGGCCGTCGCCAGGCTGGCGTCGAGGCTCTGCTGCTCGAGAGACCTCGTCGTTCGCAGGAGCAAGAAGAGGTGGAACGCCCCGATCAGCACGGTGGCCGTGACGATCGAGACGAGGTGCGACAGCACCAGTTGCCAGCGCAGCTTCACCGAGGTCCCCCGGCGAGCACGGCGGCGATCTCGCCGACGGCCGGCGGGTGGTCGCGACCGGCGAACCGATCGAGCTGCTGCTCGGCCTCGCGGAACCCCTGATTCCAGAGGTCCGTCGACGGCACGAACTGGCCCTGCTCCAGAGCGCGGAGGAAGCCGAAGCTTCCCGGCGCGCTGGCCTGCTTCGACTCGTAGGCGCGCAGGAGCACGGGTAGCCGCCTCGTGGTGCGGTTGAGCCTCTCGTTGGCGCGCGCGTCGAGAAGGCGCGCGCCGACCTGGAGGGCGAGGTCGCCCCAGCGGGACTCACGGGTCACGACGACGCACTCGTAGCCTACGAGCGCGCGCGACGGCGCAGCGGAGTCCGCCAGCGGCGGAATCGGCATCACGGCGAATGGGTGCCCGCAACTCTCCAGCGCCTCGAGCAGCCAGGGCCCGGTGATGAAGCTGGCGAGTCGGCCCTCGGCGAAGAGTTGAAGCTGCAGGGACTCGAGGTCGCTCCCGCGGCACACCCGCCAGCCGGACGGGCTGTCCCACGCTGGCGCCAGCCGGCGCAAGACCTCGGCGACCGCCGGAAGACGCCAGAGTAGATCCCCGTCGGTGTCGGTGAGGGTCCCCTGCTGCGAGCCGACCAGCGGCGCCAGAGCGTCCGGACTGCGGAGGTCGAGCGCGAGCGGGAGCACCGCGGGCGGCAGGTGGGTGGACAGGATCTCAGCGATCGAACGCGGAGCGTGGCCGAAAAGCGCCGGATCGTAGACGAGCGCCAGGACCTGCGCGCTGAGGGGGTACCCGAAGACGCGCCCGCGCTCGGTCACGGCGGTCATCGCCTGCGCCACGACGCGTTGCTTCAGGACCAGCGCCCGCTCCGTCGGCAACTCGCCGATCGTGTCGCGTTGCACCAGTCGGCCGAGCCAGTCGTGGGGAACGATCGCTAGGTCGAGCGCCTCGCGCCCCTGGCCGGGCTGCGTCCGGTCGAGGTGGTCGAGGAGCGCCGTCCTGGTGAACGTCCGCACCTCGATGTTCACCGGACCGAGGTCGTGGGCGATGCGGACGAGCTCACGTTGCAGCGCCTGCGAGGACGTCCCGGTCCAGAAGGTGCCGAGGACGAGTTGGGCCCGCCGCTGGCTCGCGTCGCGGCACCCGGCGAGGCCGAGCGCAACCAGTAGGAGGGACACCGTGGCGAGCACCAGCCGCCCGTGCGAAATGCCGGCCTGGCGACTGCCGCGATGGGCGCGTGATCGGTCCGTAATCTCTCCGTTTCGACGTCGGCCTTCGGCTCCGCCGCGCCGTGACTTTGATTCAGTCTAGCAAAGCGCCCGTGCGTTACCATGCTCGCGTGCCGGCCATCCCGGACGACGAGATCGCGGCGCTGCTCCGCATGCTCGACGAGGGCGAGGAACCAGGCGAGGGACAGCTGGAGCGCGTGTTGCAGCGGCCTTCCTGCCCGGGCGAGGTCGTCGAGAGGCTGGCCGCCGGCGCGCGCCCTTTGACCTCGACTCGGGTGCTGCAACTCGCCGCCCGGCACCCCAGGTGCCCGCAGCAGTTCGCCTGGAACGTCCTGCCGCGGCTCGGGTGGCACGACTTGATCCAAGTGGCGCGCGACCCCAGGACAAGACCGGCCGTGCGCCGACAGAGCGAAAGAAAGCTGCTCGAGCGCGTCGCCAGCCTGACGCTGGGGGAGCGAACCGCGCTCGCCCGGATCGCGCCGCGCGCCGTCATGGCGCCGCTGTTGGCCGGCGGGGATCCGCGCTGCGTTGCGGCGCTGCTCGACAACCCGCAGTTCACCGAGACGGAGGCACTGCGGTTGCTCGCGTCGAACCCCGATCCGGCGTGCGCGCTCGTGTTGCTGCGCCACCCGGTCTGGGGCCGACGGCCCGAGGTCGCCGGCGCCGCGGTGCGAGCCGGCGCGGTCCCGCTCGGGGTCGCTCTGGGTCTGCTCCCGACTCTGCCGATCACGCAGCTGCAGGCGCTCGCCGCCTCGAGAACGGTCCCCACAGCCGTGCGCGACGCCGCCGCCGCGCTCGCGGACGAGCGGCGCCGCGGCGAGCGCAAGGGCCGCTACCGTCGCGGCGCGCGCCAGGCAGGCACTTGAACTTCATCGGGCAAGCTCTAAACTGCTCTCCAATGACGCCGACGACCAGGGCCACGCCGCGGGAGTTCGGGCAGGCGCTCAAGCGCGCCCGCGAGAGCGGTGGATCGTCGCTGGACGCGATCTCTGCCAGAACCAAGATCAGCGTCCGCCTTCTGACGGCCATCGAGGATGGCGAGTTCGGCCGCCTGCCGAACCGGACCTTCGCGCGCATGTTCGTCCGCCAGTATGTCGAGATGATCGGTGCGCCGCCGGAGGAGTGGATGGAACAGTTCGAGGCGGCGTGGCGGCAGTTCGCCGACTCGAGCCAACCGTTGCCGGTGGGCCTCCCGATCCGGGTCCGGAGTCGGCGGATCGGGCCGTGGGCGATCGGGCTGGCCGTGGTTGCCGTCGCCGGCGCGGCGGTCTTCCTGGTGGAGTCGCGGCGGGAGCCTGCGGCCGCCGTGAGTGCGGCGCCGACGCCGGCGCCGAAATCGGCGGGTCCGGCCGAGCCGAGCCGGCCGACTCCGGAGGCGGCGGCGACGCCGGCCGCGCTGCCACCTCCCGAGCAGGAAGTTGGCGCGAGCGGAGCAGCCGCGGCCCCGGCCGAGGCGCAACCCGCCCCGACCGCGGTCGTCCCGGCGGCGGCCACGACGCTCGTCGTGAGTGCGCTGCACGGCCCGTGCTGGGTCGAGGTGCGGGTCGCGGGCGAGACGGCGGCCTCGCGCCTGTTGTCGGCCGGCGCGGTCTGGCAGGTCCCCGCGGCCGGCCGGGCGGTCGACCTGGTGCTCGGCGACGCCGGCGCAGCCCGCGTCGCGTACATGGGCGAGGTTCGCGACCCGGCCGGGCGGCCCGGCCAGGTGGCGCGGCTCCATCTGGCCGGGAACACGTCGCCTGCGGTCCCCCGGTGATGGAAGCCTCCGGCGGTATCTCGAGCGTTGCCGAGCTGCTGAGCCGGATCCGCCAGGGAATGGCGCCCCGCGCCCTGCGCCTGTTTGCCGCCCAGGGGCTGCTGCCGGTCTCGCGCGAGGAGCTCATCCGAGTCGTGCTGATCCTCGCGGCCGACGGCGATCCCGAGATCGCAGGCGCGGCCCAGGCGACGCTGGCGACGTTCACCGGCGAGAACCTGATCGAGGTGATGCGGCTCCCCGACATCGAGCCGCTCGAGATCGATCTGCTCAGCCGCTGCACCCGGGACGAGGAGATCTGGATCGCGGCCGTCCAGCACCCGAGGACGGCGAACGAGACGTTGCGCTGGCTCGCGCGTCAAGCGCCGGTCAAGGTGCAGGACGTGATCATCATCAACCAGGTGAGGATCCTCGGCTGCCTCGAACTCATCGAGGACCTGCGCGCCAACCCGCAGGTCGGGCAGGACGTCCTCCGGCGGGCGCGGGAGTTCGAGGAGGAGTTCCTGGAGAAGGCGATCGTCTGGGCGGCCGCGGAGGGCGGGGCGCCGGAGGTCCCGGAAGGGCCCTCGATCGAGGAGGTGCTCGCCGAGCTGCGAGCGATCGGGATGCGCCTCCCCGGCGGCGAGCTCGAGCCCATCAGGCCGATGGAGCTCGAGCCCGCGGCTCCAGCGGAGCTCCACGACGCCTTCGCGCGGATCGCGCTCATGAACACGTCGCAGCGCGTGATGGAAGCGCTCAAAGGCACGCGGGAGTCGCGGCTCATCCTCGTCCGTGACCGCAGTTCGCTCGTGGTGCGCGCCGTGATGCTCAGCCCGAAACTCACGGAGATGGAGATCGAGCAGATCGCGGGGATGCGCAGCACCAGTGACGAGGCGTTGCGGATGATCGGCGGCAAGACCAGGTGGCTGCGCCGCTACCCCGTGCTGCGGAACCTGGTGTTCAACCCGAAGACGCCGGCCGGCCTTGCGCTACAATTGGTCCGTCGATTGTCGCATCGGGACCTGATGATGCTGGGCCGCGATCGCAACGTGTCGGA
>JAJXUY010000133.1 GCA_021782525.1 Acidobacteriota bacterium
GGTCGTCTGCCCGAGCTTGAAGCGGGCGTAGATCTGCTGCGCGATCGCCGCCAGGCGCAGGAGGCCGTAGACGTAGTAGTAGGTGAAGTCGCCGATTTCCCGGCCGGCGCGCGCGGCGTACCGCGCGACGACCTCGTCCCGGGTCAACATCCCCGGCACCGTGGTCGGCTGCGTGCGGATCGCCCGCATTTCCGCAGGGTCGTCGCGCTCGACCCAGTACGCGAGCGAGGCGCCGAGGTCCATCAGCGGATCGCCGATCGTCGCCATCTCCCAGTCGAGGACGCCGACGATGCGCGTGACGTCGTCCGGGGCGACGACCACGTTGTCGAACTTGAAGTCGTTGTGGACGAGGCACGCCCCGGACTCGGCCGGCAGGTGCTCCTGCAGCCAGGCGATGATGCGCTCGCAGCGGGGCACGTCGTCGGTGCGCGCCGCGCGGTAACGCTCGGCCCAGCCCTCGATCTGGCGCCGCACGTACCCCTGCGCCTTGCCGAGGCCCGCGAGGCCGGTCGTCTCGAGATCGAGGCGGTGGAGGTCGGCGTGCAGGTCGACCAGCCTCTCGCACAGCGTCCGCGCCTGCGCCGGGGAGACCGGCTCGGGCAGGTCGCGGCCGATCGGTCGGCCTTCCAGGAACTCCATCACGAAGAACGGGGTGCCGAGGACGCTGGCGTCCTCCCCGACCGCGATCACCCGCGGCGCCAACGGGAAGTGAGGACGGACCGCGGTGAGCACGCGCGCCTCGCGGACCATGTCGTGGGCCGTCGCGGCCTTCTTGCCCGGTGGTGCGCGCCGCACCACCAGCGCTCGGTCGCCGGCGCGCAGCAGCGCGGTGAGGTTCGAGACCCCGCCCGAGAACGGCTGCAGCGTGACGCGCGCGGGATCCGCGAACGCCGGCTCGACGCCGGCGAGGAAGCGGCACAGGGCCGTCAGGTCAAACAGCTCTGCCATGCGCATCTCCGATCGAGCGGGCTGACTCCCTCGAACAGCCGAGCGACCATCGTACAGCGCCTCGAAGGAACGTGGGCCCGACCGCCCTCCCGGACGCCGGGCGGCCGGCCGACGCCGTGCCTTGACACCGCGATCGGCGGCCCTACACTGAATTGAGATGAATCCATTCCGCCCCATCCCAATGTTGGTCCACGGACCACGAACGGTCTCGCTGGCGTCCTCGTCGCGAGACCCCGATCGGCGCACCAAGGCGCCGGCCGCGCCACCAAGGAGACGAACGATGAAAGCCACCGCCGCTCTCGCCGCGATTCTGCTCGCCCTCTCCGCCCACGCCGCACCGCCGCTGCAGAAGGACGTGACGGGGTGCAAGGACCACCCGCTGTTCAACCGGATGCCGACCTACTGGATCCACAGCTGCAAGACACAGGAGTTCGACGCGTACGAGTTCATCGTCGGCAAGGGCCAGAAGGAGCGGGTCGAGGGCCGGCTGTGGACGATCTCCTACTACCCGCAGTCGAGCGCGACGAGCAAGCCGAGCGAGCTGCAGATCCTGCGCAACTTCGAGGCCGCCGTCGCGAAGGCCGGGGGCCGGAGTCTGTACGCCGAGAAGAGCCGCGAGACGTTCCGTCTCAACGCCGGAGGGAAGGACATCTGGGTCGCCCTGTCGGCCGAGTTCACCGGCAAGTACGGCCTCACCATCGTCGAGCGCGCCGCGATGGCGCAGGCGATCGAGGCCGACGCCGCGGCGTTCGCGAACGACCTGAGCACGACCGGGCACGCGGCGGTGTACGGGATCTACTTCGACACCAACAAGGCCGAGATCAAGCCCGAGTCGGCGCAGGCGATCGGCGAGATCGCGAAGCTGCTGCAGCGCGACCCCGGGCTCAAGTTGTACGTCGTCGGGCACACCGACGGCACCGGCGGCGTCGACAGCAACCTGCGGTTGTCGCAGGACCGCGCCCAGGCCGTGATCCAGGCGCTTCTTACCGGTCACGGGATCGCGCCGGCGCGCCTGCGCCCGTTCGGCAACGGCCCGTTCGCGCCGGTCGCGACGAACGCCACCGAGGAGGGGCGCGCCAAGAACCGCCGCGTCGAGCTGGTCAAGCAGTAAGGCGGGGGCGAGCCAGTTCCCAACCTGACGCGGCCATCGTTGGGCGTGTCGAGCTGGGGCCTGACGTCCCCGACCAGGATGCGACGGCCGCCGCAGGGGAGGGATGCGTGTTCACGACGAGGTTGACTGAGTTGCTGGGGATCGAGCTTCCCATTGTGGGGGGCACGATGATGGACCTGTCGACGGCGCCGTTCGTGGCCGCGATCTCGAGCGCCGGGGCTCTGGGCGTCATCGCGTCCGCGATCTACCGCGAAGAAGGGCGATTCCGCGACGACCTCAAGGCGGTGCAGGACACCACCGACAAGCCGTTCGCGGTCAACATCAACCTGTTCCCGGCGATGAAGAAGCTCGACAACCTCCGCTACCTCGAGATCATGGCCGAGGAGGGGGTACGCATCGTGGAGACGTCGGGGTTCACGCCCCCCGAGGAGCTGGTGACGCGCATCAAGCAGCACGGCATGACCTGGATGCACAAGTGCGTCGGGGTGCGTTACGCGCAGAAGGCCGAGAAGATGGGGGCCGACGCGGTGACCGTGGTCGGCTACGAGAACGGCGGCGCCACCGGCAACCTCAACGTGACCACCCTGGTGCTCGTGCCGTCGACCGTAGGGGCGGTGCGGATCCCGGTGATCGGCGGCGGCGGCGTCGTCGACGGCCGCACGCTCCTGGCCGTGCTGAGCCTCGGCGCCGTGGGGGCGATCGTGGGCACGCGCCTGATGTTGACCGACGAGTGCCCGATCCACCCCGACCTGAAGGGGGCGCTCCTGGCGGCGACGGAGCTCGACACCGACGTCGTGATGCGGTCCGTCGGGTTCGCGCACCGCATCTGGATGAACGACCCGGCGCGCCGGGTGGCCGAAATCGAGGCACGGAACGGCGGAATCGAGGAGCTCTACCCGCTGGTCTCGGGCGAGGCAGCGCGGCGGATGTACGAGACGGGCGACCTGCAGGCGGGAACGGTTTCGTGCTCGCAGGGGATCGGCCTGATTCACGAGATCAAGCCTGTCCGGGAGGTTCTGCGTGAGATGGTGGCCGAAGCCGCCGCCGTCCACGCTCGCCTGCAGCTTTCGCTGTAGTCGGCGCGGCGGCGGAAAGCCGTGGGGCTCGGCCGTGTCTGGCGAACTACGCCATTGGGAAGCTTCGGTGAGGATGGGCTTGAGCGCCTGTCCGAGAACCCGCGGATCCACGAACCGACGCAGCGATGGCGCTTGACAACGGCTCTGTCCACCGTATTCTCCATTTTGGTAGCGAGGAAGATCGAAATGCCTGAAGCCCAGCGCTCAACTCCGCAGCGGCGGCCGCGATCCGGCTCGAGGCCGCGGGCGGCGTCCGCCGCGAGTGGTGGCCTGCCCGTGCTCGAGTTCGTGCTCGCCAACTACACGAACTTCAACGCGCGGGCGACGCGCGACGCGCTGGTGGCGTACTGGCGACACATCGAGGGTGGCGGGAAGATGTTCTGGGCCGTGGCCGGGGCGATGTCGTCGGCGCAGCTCGGCATCACGCTCGCCCCGGCGATCCGGGCGGGGCTGATCCACGGACTCTCGGTGACCGGGGCCAACCTGGAGGAGTCGCTCTTCCGGCTCGTTGCGCACCACAGTTACCAGGACTTCCCCGACTACCGCTACTTCCGCAAGCAGGACGACGCCAAGATCCTCGCCGACCGCATGCGCCGGGTGACCGACACCAGCATCCCCGAGGACGAGGCGTTCCGGGTCGTCGAGAAGATCATCGTCCCGATGTGGAGGCGCGCAACGGCGGGGGGTGAGCGCCGGTTCTGGCACGAGTACTTCTACGAGCTCATCCAGGCGATCGACAAGAAGAAGCACGAGGGCGACCCCGACGCCTGCTGGCTCCTCGCCGCGGCGCGGGCCAACCTGCCCATCGTCGTCCCCGGGCACGAGGACTCGACGTTCGGGAACATCTTCGCCTCCTACGTGAAGTCGGGGGAGGTGAGCGCCGCCATCGTCAAGTCCGGCATCGAGTACATGGCCGACTTCTACGACCGCTACCGCGAGCTGTCCAAGGGCCCCGGCGTCGGCTTCTTCCAGATCGGCGGCGGCATCGCCGGCGACTTCCCGATCTGCGTCGTGCCCTCGATCAAGTACGACCTCCGGCAACGGGTGAAGCCGTGGGCGTACTTCTGCCAGATCAGCGACTCGACGACATCGTACGGCTCGTACTCCGGGGCGACGCCGAACGAGAAAATCACCTGGGACAAGCTCACGGAGCGCACGCCGATGTTCGTCATCGAGTCGGACGCGACGATCGTCGCCCCGATCATCCTGACCGCCCTTCTCGAGTGCCGACGCGATCCCGCAGCCGCCCGGAAGCTCATCGCTGCGGTACCTGGTACCTCATTTTAACGTTTTTACAGGCAACCATCATCACCCCGAATTTGTCGCGGAACACATGTCGATGTAGAGTGTTCGAGCATTCTCACGGCCGCCTGATCGACCGCGGCGGCCGCTTCTCGATTTGGTGACCGAGATCTCCTAGCGACAAAATGCACTTATATGGTACCTGGTACCGCAATATCTTGCCAGGCGGAGGGGAGGACCGCCGAGAGCTCGTGGAGGAGCTCGTCGACCGGCTTCGAGCGGTCGAGCACGACGCGCTCGTCGCCGGTGATCTCGTCCGGCGGCTCGAACTCGGCGAGCTGGCCGTTGTAGATCTCCCAGCGGCCGTCGGAGACGGTGCCGTTCTTGCGGGCGCGGCGCTCGAGGCGTTCCCGGATGACCTCCTCCGAGGTCCGGCACTCGAGCAGGAGGAAGCCGACGCCGAGGCGGCGCGCGAGGTCGTGTGCGCTGGCGCGTTGGGCACGCCTGATGAAGCAGCCGTCGAGGACGACGGAGTGGCCGGCCGCGAGCAGCGTCTCGGCGCGCGCCAGCATCTCGACATAGGTGCGGTCGGTCATCTCCGGGGCGTACTCGCCCTGGTCGAATGGCAACCAGCGCCGCTCCTGCGGCGCGATGCCGAGCAGCTCCTTGCGCACGACGTCGGAGCGGACGAGCTGCAGGGCGTAGCGCTCCGCCAGCGTGCGGGCGAGGGTGCTCTTGCCGCTGCCCGTGAGGCCGCAGGTGACGAGCAGCCGGCGCGGGTTGCAGGCGGCGGCGAAGTGCGCCGCGAGCTCGTAGTAGCGACGTGCCGCGGCCCGGCTGGCGGCGCGCGCCGCCTCGGGGATGTGCGGGTCGTCGGCCGAGAACGAGTTGACCTTGGCGCGGACGTAGGCGCGATACGCCTTGTAGAACGCGAGCAGCTCCGTGAGCTCGGTGTCGCCGGTGGCCGTGACGTAGGCATCGACGAAGACGCGCCCGAACGGCGCATGACCGTGGAACTCGAGGTCCA
>JAJXUY010000134.1 GCA_021782525.1 Acidobacteriota bacterium
CGCCTCGGCGCCGGCGGTCCCGGCGGCGAACCACGAGCCGGCGCCCGTCCCGGCGGAGCCCGCGGCCGCGCAAGCCGAGTCCGTGCCGCCACAACAGCCGGCCGCTCCGGCGCCGGCCGAGCAGGCCGCGCCCGTGCCGCAGACCCCGGTGACGATCAAGAACGAGCCCGGACCGGCCACGGGCGGGTCGCTGACCTCGCCGCCGCCGTCCGCCGAGGCCGCGCCGGCCGCCGCGCCGGCCGATTCGCCGTGGACCACGACGCCCGCCGCGATGGCCGAGCAGGCGGCGCCGCCGACGTCGGTCTCCACCTCGACCCACGAGGTCGAGAGCCAGGAGAAGCGCTTCACCGGCGAGCCGATCTCCCTCGAGCTGAAGGACGCCGACATCAAGGACGTCCTCCGTACCTTCGCCAAGATCACGGGGCTCAACGTCGTGGTCGATCCCGACGTCTCGGGCTCGGTCACGGTCAACCTCGAGAACGTGCCGTGGGATCAGTGCCTCGACCTCATCTTGAAGATCAACCGCCTCGACTACGTGGTCGAGAACAACGTCCTCCGCGTCGCCCGCATCGACCGCCTGACGCAGGAGAAGGCGCAGCAGGCGGCGTACCGCAAGGAGGCCGAGAACGCGCGGCCGATGCGCACCGTGACCAAGACGCTGTCGTACGCCAAGGCGTCCGCGGTCAAGAGCGTGCTGACCTCGCAGAGCTTCATCCTCTCCGACCGCGGCTCGGTGGTGGTCGACGACCGCACCAACACGCTGATCATCCGTGACGCGACCGACAAGATCGAGGGGATCCTCAACCTGATCGACAGCCTCGACCAGCCCAACCCGCAGGTCGTCATCGAGGCGCGCATCGTCGAGACGACGCGCACCTTCTCGCAGTCGATCGGCACGGTGTGGGGGTACAACCTGGCGGCCGACGCCGCGCACGGCACCACGACCGGCCTCAAGTTCCCCAACAGCATCAACAGCAGCGGCCAGGTCGTCCTCGGCCAGCCCGGCAACGGCATCATCAGCATCGGGTTCGCCGACATCCTCGACTCGTTCAACCTCAACTTCGCGCTGCAGGCGGCCGAGGCGAACGGCCTCGTCAAGATCGTCTCGTCGCCGAAGGTCACCGCGCAGAACAACGAGAAGGCGCACATCCAGAGCGGCATCCTGCTCCCGATCCAGACCGTCGCGAACAACACCGTGACGGTGCAGTACATCGACGCCACCCTCTCGCTCGACGTGACGCCGCAGATCACGGCCGAGGGGACCGTGCTGCTCGACATCGACCTGAAGAAGCGCGAGCCGCTCTCCGGCATCAACCTGCAGAGCGGCAACAACGCCCCGATCTCGACCCGCGACGCCAAGACCCGCGTCATGGTGCGCGACGGCGGCACCACTGTGATCGGCGGCATCTACCAGCTCACCGAGAACGACCAGCGCAACGGTATTCCGGGTCTGAGCAAGCTGCCGATCATCGGGGCGCTCTTCCGCAACCGAAACCTGAGCACCCAGCACGACGAGTTGCTCATCTTCATCACGCCGCGGATCATCAAGTACTAGGGGGGAGCCATGACATCGAACCGGCTTGCGCTCTTCGTGCCTTTTGCCCTGGCGGTGCTCGGCATCGCGAGTTGCACCGGAAACAACACGGCGAACAAGACCGAGGCCGAGGTCTACCTGTCGCAGAGCATCTCGCAGGGACCGGCCGACGTCGACATCTCGGTCCCGGTCGACGTCACCATCGCTAACCTGACGATCAACTCGCACGCCAAGGCCACGACCACCGTGCTGTCGCAGCAAGACGACGCGATCCTCACCGACTGGGTCGTGACCCCGTCGCGCAGCGACGGCGGCACCGTGGCCTCGCCGGTGTGGCACAACTACTACCAGGTCTACGTGCCGGCCGGCGGCAGCGCATCGCTGCAGAACTACCGCATCTTCCCGGCGGAGTACTTCCAGCAGCCGCCGCTCTCACAGCTCTTCTTCGGTCCCGACAAGGAGACCGGGAACTGCAACATCCGCCAGCGGCTGCACATCGCGATCTACGGCAAGACCGTGGCGGGCAAGAGCATCAGCCTGGAGTTCGACGTCAACCTCAACTTCTACTACCTCAAGCCGTCCTGCAGTTGAGGCTGGATATGCGGGAGACGACCATGAAGCGAAACCTTATCCTCGTCGGCCTGGCGCTCGGCACCGCCGTGACCCTCGTCGGCTGCTCGCAGAGCAGCCCCACGGCGCCGAAGCAGCCTACCCCATCGACGTACGCCATCTCCCTCACCGTCAGCCCCAACGTGGCGGGGATCAACGAGACCATCATCGCCGTGGCGATGGTGACCGTTGGCGGTAGCAGCGCGCCAGATGGCACGCCGGTCACCTTCAACGCCAGTGGCGTCGCTCGGTTTGTTGGCGGGCCCAACCCGCAGCAGGTCGTGAGCATGACTGTCGGCGGCCGTGCCGGCGTCACCGTCACGGCAACCTCGGGGGGCGCCGGGCTCATTACCGCGACCGTGCCGAACAAGTCGGCGTCGGCCCAGGTGAACTTCAAGGGCGTCAGCCCGACGCAGGTGGCGATCATCTCGGTCCTGCCAAACCGTGGGACACCGCAAGGTGGTGACCAGGTCGTTATCAGCGGGCAGGGGTTCGTGGCGCCGCTCACTGTCAGTTTCGTTGTCGGTGGCGTCGCGTACCCGGCCACTTTCGTTTCAGTCGCCGCGGACGGGAGTTCCGTCACGGTGCTCACGCCCCACGTCCCGAGCTCGACGAGCGACCAGGTGGCGAGCATTCAGGTGGTGTTGACCGGCGTTGTGAGCCCAGGCGGCGGAACGCTGTCGGCGTCGCTTGCCAACGCGTTCACCTTCGGCGCGGATACGGGGACCCCGCAGCTCTACAACGTGGTCCCCAGTTCGGGCTCGGCCAACGGCGGTGACATCATTGCCCTCACCGGAAAGTACTTCACGGAGCCGCTGCAGGTGAGCTTCGTCCTGCCCGCCGCGACCGTGGCGGGGCAGGTGACGGCGGTCCAGCACGGGGCGGACGGCATCGACACGGCCCAGGTCGTGACCCCGAAGGTCACGATCTCGGCGCGGACCCTCGCCAACATCACGATCACGAACATGGCCGGCACCGCGACGAGCAAGACGGCCACGTTCAATCAGGTGTTCACCTTCAACCCGCCGGTCTCGGGCCCGCCGGTGATCTACTACATCTCGCCGACCTACGGTTCCGTCGCGGGCAACGATACCGTCACGATCTTCGGCGCGAATTTCGCCGCTCCGGCGTCGGTATCGATCGGTTCGACGAGTGAGCTTGTGCAGAGCATCGCCGGCGACGGCACCTGGATCACAGTGCTGACCCGTGCGGTCGGCGGCACCGTCCCGACCACGGCTCAGGACGTCACGGTCACCACCGCCCAGGGCACCGTGACGTTGCCCGCGGCGTTCACCTACGTCGAGGGGCAGACGCCGACGCTCTACGTCCTCACCCCCAACCTCGGCCCGCTCGAGGGCGGCACGCGGGTCACCATCACCGGCGCCGGCTTCCAGTACCCGGTGCAGGTGATCTTTGCGGTCGGCACGACCAATTACCAGGCCCAGGTCGTGTCGAGCAACTACAACCAGGTCGTCTGCATCTCCCCGAGCATCACCGCGGGCGGGCCGAACACGACCCCGGTCACCGCGACCGTGACCGTCACGAACACGGGCACCGGCAAGGCCTCGAACGCCCTGCCGTTCACCTACGGCCAGGCGATGTTCATCTCGGGGATCAGCCCGATGCAAGGCCCGGCCGGGACCAGCGTCACCGTCACCGGCCAGGGGTTCGTCTCGCCGGTCAGCGTGGTCTGGGGCAGCGGGACGTCGTGGCCCGTGCTCTCGGTCGCCGGGACCCAGGTCGTGGCCCAGGCCGCGGCGCTGACCTCCGGGCAACAGTGCACCGGCGGGTCCGGGACGATCAAGGTGACGAACCTCGACAGCGGCCTCTCCGCCACCTCGACCGATTCCTTCACCTATCAGGCCGCGAGCCCGCTCATCACCTCGGTGCAACTTGGTGCAAGCAACGTGGTGTCGTGTGCTGCGGTGACTGGCGGCAGCGCCGTCACCATCAAGGGTTCAGGATTTGTCTCCCCGGCCAATGTGAGTTTCATAGGGCCATTTGGTGACACCATCGGACCGGTCGTTGGGAACGTCCTCGACGCCGGTACGATCAATGTCACACTTCCTGATCTGAGCACCATCAAGTTGCAGCAAGTCCCATGCAATGGGGGCACCGGGCTGCTGTACATACAGACCGCCATCAATGTCAGCGTCACCAACGTGAGCAGCGGTTGCTCGAACACTCTTTCTGGTGCGCTGTTGATCAACCCGTGCAACACCACGTGTGTCGTCCCGACGCCCACCCCGACGCCGACTGCGACGCCGACCGCGACGCCGACGCCGACACCGATCCCACCGACTCCGACTCCGACGCCGGTGCTGTTCACGCTCAACGTCACCAAGACGGGCGGGTGGGTCCTGATCCCGCACGCCGCTGACGCGATCACGGCCACGCCCCCCGACTCGTTCTCGTGCCCGGGCGGAGTGAACTTGTGCATCGGGTCGTGGGCACAAGGCACCGTTGTGACGCTGCAGGTCACGCAAACCGGCCTGATTCCGCCTACGTGGTCGGGCGACTGCACCGGGAACGGTCTTCCCTCGTCGTGGTCGGCGACGGTTACCCTCGGTGCCAATTCCTCGTGCAACGCGTACATCCCGTGATGTGGGAAGCCTGAGAGTTGGAAGGGGCCGCGGCGTGCCGCGGCCCCTCGTATTGACGGGCGTCCTCGCGCGGCCCTCCATATTGGGGTCGAGCCGGCGGTATTTCGGGGCCGAGCTGCATCGTTCCCACGTCCACGCATGTCAACAGGACGACCAAGCGGGCCCCAGGCGGTACACGAACCACGGGCTATGGTCCACGTCCCGACCCCGCGCTCGTCTGACCATTGCCGGCGGCTGCGGGGCCGCGCGCCTGGCCCGCAATACCCAGATTCGGTATAGAATGGCGCGATGATCGAGAACACGCGCCGGATCGCGGAGCTGCGGCGTGAACTGGCGGCCAACCCGGGCTCGCGGCAGTTCTACCAGCTCGGCGAGTTGCTGCGCCGCGACGGGCACCCGGCCGAGGCGGCCGAGGTGCTGCGGGCCGGCCTGGCGCACCACTCGCGCTACGTTGCGGCCTGGGTGGCGTTCGGCCGCGCCTGCCTCGAGGCGGGAGCGTCGGCCGAGGCGGTGACCGGGCTGCGCGAGGCGCTCACGCTCGACGCCGAGAACCCGGTGGCGTGGCGCCTGCTCGGCGAGGCGTACCTGGCGCTCGGTGAGCACCTGCCCGCGCTCGAGGCGATGACGCGCTGCCTGGAGCT
>JAJXUY010000135.1 GCA_021782525.1 Acidobacteriota bacterium
CCTCTCGCTCGTGGTCTGGGCGCTGATCCTGATCGTGGTCGTCAAGTACCTGAGCTTCGTCATGCGCGCCGACAACCACGGCGACGGCGGCATCCTCGCCCTCCTCGCCCTGGTCATGCCGGCGGGTGCGGCCGCCGCCCGCCGCCGCGCGACCGGGCTGGTCATGCTCGGACTCGTCGGCGCGGCGCTGCTCTGGGCGGACGGTATGATCACACCCGCGATCACCGTGCTCGGCGCCGTCGAGGGGCTCGAGGTCGCCACCCCGGTGTTCAAGCCGTTCGTGGTCCCGATCTCGGTCGCGATCCTCGTGGTGTTGTTCCTGGTGCAGAAGCGCGGCACCGCTCGGATCGGCGCGATGTTCGGCCCGGTGATGCTGCTGTGGTTCGGCGCCATCGGCGCCCTCGGCGTCCCATGGGTCATTCGGGCGCCCCGCATCCTCGAGGCGTTCAACCCGCTGTGGGGGATCCGCTTCATGCTCGCCTACCAGTGGCACGGCTTCCTCATCCTCGGCGCGGTCGTGCTCTGCGTCACCGGCACCGAGGCGTTGTACGCCGACATGGGGCACTTCGGCCGCGGCCCGATCCGCCTCGCCTGGTACGCCGTCGTCTTCCCCGCGCTCGCGCTCAACTACCTCGGGCAGGGCGCCCTCCTGCTCACAAACGGGCCCGAGGCCGACCTCAACCCGTTCTACCTGCTCGCCCCGCCGGCGCTCGTCTACCCGCTCGTCGCGCTCGCCACCGCCGCCGCGATCATCGCGTCGCAGGCGCTGATCTCCGGTGCGTTCTCCCTCGCGCAGCAGGCGATCCAGCTCGGCTACCTGCCGCGGCTGCGGATCGTCCACACCTCCGAGGCGACGCGCGGCCAGATCTATGTCCCCGGCGTCAACGCCGGCCTGATGGTGGCGTGCTGCGGCCTGGTCCTCGCCTTCGGCAAGTCCACCAACCTGGCGGCCGCATACGGGATCGCGGTGGTCGGCACGATGGCAACCACATCGGTGCTGCTGTACGCGGTGGCGCGCCAGCGCTGGGGGTGGGGGCGCGCCCACGCCGCGATCGTCACCGCCTGTTTCCTCGCGGTGGACCTCGCCTTCCTCGTCGGCAACGGCCCCAAGGTGCGGCACGGTGGCTGGTTCCCGCTCATCGCCGGCGCCGCGATCTTCACCGTGATGACGACCTGGAAGCGCGGCCGCGCCGAGCTCGGCGCCAAACTGCGCGCCGAGTCGTTGCCGATCGAGTTGTTCCTCGCCGACATCGGGGAGCAGAAGCCGCTGCGCGTGCCGGGCACCGCGGTGTTCATGACCTCCGACCCCGGCGTCACCCCCGTCGTGCTCCTGCACCACTTCAAGCACAACAAGGTGCTGCACGAGAAGGTGCTGCTGTTCTCGGCGCACACCGCCTCGGTACCGTTCGTGCCGGCATCGGGAGGGGTCGAGGTGCACGACCTCGGCCAGGGGTTCTACCAGGTGGTCGGCCACGTCGGCTTCATGCAGACCCCGAACGTCCCCAAGCTGCTCCGGCTCGCGAAGGGCGCCGGTCTGGACGTCGATCCCGGCCAGGCCAGCTACTTCCTCGGCCGCGAAACGCTGCTGACGACCGGGCCGTCGCGCATGCCGCGCTGGCGCAAGGCGCTGTTCTCGTTCCTCTCGCGCAACGCCCGCTCGGCGACCGCGTTCTTCGGCATCCCGCCGAACCGGGTGCTCGAGCTCGGAACGCAGATCGAGCTGTAGGTCGCGGCGCCCGGCGACGGCGCCCTACCTCCTGGGCAGGTGCCGCCGGACCCGGGGCGTGGTGACCGCCGGTCGGGTCACGATCTTCTTGATCACCACGTTGTCGACGTACGCGCCTTCCTTTTGGGTCGTCGCGTCCGACACGAACAGGAACGCAAAGTACACCTTCGGCTTGCCCACCACGCTCGTGACGTTGTCGCTCATCGTCATGTCGGACATCTTGATCGTCTCGTGCTCCCACCCGCCGCTGTTGCCGGACGTGCCGTAGCCGGAGTAGCTCCTGCCGTCGAGCGACCACATCCAGTAGACGACGTCCGGCGGGTCGTTCGGGTTGCCGCCGTCGTCGATGTCAGTCCACAGGTCGAAGTCCCACGTTCCGTCCACGGCGTCCGACAGGTCGAACGGGCCGGCGATCAGGAACGTGCCCTCACCAGGCGCGTACTTTGTGCACGCCGGTTGCGCCTCCGACCCGCCCCCGGCGCACCAGACCGCGCCGTTGCCGTCCTTCGTCTTGCAACTCACGATCCCCCACGCGGTCGCGCTGGCTCCAGAGGTGTTCCCGAGCTTCCACTTCGAGAGGTCGCCCTCGAAATCGTCGGAGAAGATCGTGATCCCCCCGCTCGCTGAGCCGGCCACGAACGCCCACGTCCCCGACGTCGGCGCGGACACTTGGGCGCACGCGTTCCTCGCCGCTACCCGCCAGAAGTAGGTCATGCCGCCGGTCACGGTGACCGGCGCGCTCGTGCCGCTCTGGTTGCCGAGCAGCGGCGGGTTCGGGTCGGTCCCGAAGTAGACGTCGTAGGAGTCCGCGCCCACCGCCGGGTCCCACACGAGCGTGGCGCTCGTGCCGGTCACGCCCGCACCGTTGGCGGGCGAGACCAGCGCGAACGCCCCCGGCTTGGTGCACGCCGCCGCCGGGTCCACGGTGAAGCCGATCGTGCTCCCGGCCGCCCCAATGTCGTGGATCGAGAGCCCGCCGGGGAACCCGTCGGAGAGGATCGGCGCCGGGTCGGTCGCGTCGTTGATCGCGGTGCGCGGCGGCACCGTGTCGGCCGCGAAGTTCGCCTGCTTCGGGAACCCCTCGGCGGTCAGCGTGCCGCCCGGCCGGTAGACATACACCTCGTCCGGCGGCCCGCACTGGTCGCCGCGGCCGTCGGCGGCGGTGTCGATCCGGTAGACGAGCAGGCCGGAGGCTGGAAGGGAGTTCTCGAACGGGAACGACCGCTTGCGGTACTCGACGACGAAGTACTGGCTCGTCGAGTTGGGCGACGCGATCCGGTAGCAGTTGTCGGTGGCGGAGGTGAGCGGGTTGAGCGTGTAGCTCCCCGGCCCGATCGTCGGGATCGAGGGGATGAACCCGAGGTAGCGCCACTTCAGGTACGCGGACATGTGCTGCGGAGGGTCCTCGTCGATCGCCATCAGGTCCCACGGTCCCACCGGATCGAGGCTCGAGGCCGAGGAGCAGTCGCTGTAGCGGTAGAGGTCGGGCGCGCCCAGCAGGTGCGTCATCTCGTGGCAGAGGACGCCGACCGACATGTTGCCGTCGAGCTGCAGGTTGTAGTCGCCGAGCAGCTTGCCGTTGACGCGAGCGGGGTAGTGGGTATCGTCGATCGCCCAGCGGTGCGGCCAGAGCAGGTTGCTCCAGTCGGCGTTCACCGCGGTCCCGTCGACCACGAACACGACGCTGTCGATGTAGCCGTCGTTGTTGGTATCGAGGTTTAGTGATGTCGGCACCTGCGCGGCGATGGAATTGACGGCGTTCTGCAGCAACGTCCACTCGCGCGCGTTGCGCTGGTCGGTCTGGTAGCCGTCCGGGTTGGTCACCGCGTTGTAGGGCTTGTAGTACGAGCGGTTGTGGGCGTCCTGGTACGACACCACGGTGGTGCCGCTCGATGTCGGGTAGAACGAGCTGTCGATCGTCACGGCGCCGTATGACGCCTCGAGAAAGTAACGCTTGAGCGAGGCGTCCTTGCTGGCCGTCGAGTCGAACCAGGTCGTGTACGTCGGGATCGACTGGAAACCCGGGTTCGGCTCGTCGGCGAAGCTGATGAAGACGACCAGGCTGTTGATCGAGGAGAACGCCGGGGCGTTCGTCAGGCCCATCGTGCGCACCTGCGCGTGTCGGTGCGGTATTGGGTAGAGCTCGTCCGGCGACGGCAGCGTGCGCGGGTCGGGCATCAGGCCGGGGGTGAGCCCAGCCGCCGCGGGATCGTCCCTGCCGACGATGAACCCGGTCGGCTGCAGCCGCCCGTCGATCTCTTGCGCGTAAACGATGAAACCCGTGACGGGGTCGCGGACAACCGTGAAGCCCCGGGCGTCGTGCAGGCGGTTGTAGTACTCGTCGCCGCTCGCCAGCAGGTGCACCACCGTCCCGTCCGGCTGTCGCATCGTCTGCGGGATGTTGCGCAGCGGCGCCGCGAGCGCCGACCCGGCGACGAGCGCAACGGCGAACACCACCCACAGACGTGAACCGAGCTTCTCGATCCGACGGACAACGCGCATGGCTCCTCCACGGGCACCGATCGCAACCATCGAGCAGCGCGCGCCAGGATACGACAACGCCGCGCGCGCGCCAAGATGCGGCGCGGCGCTAGGAGCCTGTCGCGCATCGACTCCGGCTGCGGTTCGCGCTGGCATCCCGCTGGCCGCGTTGGCCTAGGCGAAAGGTCCTCGACGTAGGCTACAGCTACGTCTGCGGGCATTTCGCTTGTCCGCCTTGCCAGCGGGCGCCATCGCGACCCTCGCTTTGGTCGCTATGCGCCACAGGCTCCTAGAGGCCGTAGTAGAGCTCGATCTCGTACGGGTGCGGCCGGTTGCGGACCTCGCGCTCTTCCCACCGCTTGCGCGCGACCCAGCGCTCGACCAGGTCGGCCGAGAAGACGCCGCCCTCGAGCAGGAACGCGTGATCGGCCTCGAGGGCGTTCATCGCCTCCTCGAGCGACGTGGGCAGCGCCTTGATGCCGGCGCGGCGCTCGGGCGGCAGCGAGAAGATGTCCTCGTCCACCGGGCCGAAACCGAGCGCGGTCGGGTCGAGGTGGCGCTGGATGCCGTCGATCCCGGCCATGAGCTGCGCCGCGATCGCGAGGTACGGGTTGCACGTCGCGTCGGGGGGCCGGAACTCGAAGCGCGCGCTCTCGGGCCGGTTCGCGTACTTCGGGATGCGGATCGCCGCCGAGCGGTTGCCGAGCGAGAACACGGCCGAGACCGGCGCCTCGTAGCCCGGAATCAGGCGGCGGTAGGAGTTGGTCGAGGGGTTGGTGAACGCCATCACGGCGCCGCCGTGCAGCAGCACGCCCGCGAGGAACGAGCGCCCGGCGGCCGAAAGCGTGCCGTACCCACCCGCGTCGTAGAAGAGGTTGGCGCCGCTCTGCCAGAGTTGCTGGTGGAAGTGCAGCCCGGAGCCGGCCTCGCCGTACAGCGGCTTCGGCATGAACGTCGCCGTCATCCCCATCGCCGCGGCCGTCATGCGCGTGACGTACTTCACCAGCATCGTGGTGTCGGCGGCGACCAGCGCCGGCATGAAGCGGGTCTCGATCTCGCACTGGCCGGGCCCGCCGACCTCGTGGTGGTGGTACTTGACCTCCACCCCCATCGCCTGCAGGTTCATCGTGATGCGAGTGCGGGCGTTGTACAGGTGGTCCTGCGGCGGGA
>JAJXUY010000136.1 GCA_021782525.1 Acidobacteriota bacterium
CGCCCTCGCGCCGGTACAGCTCGATGATCCGCTCCACGGCGGTGTCGACGCGGGTGCGGTCGTTGACGCCGAGCTTGTCGCGCAGGACCGGGAAGCTGCCGACCAGGAGCCCCTCCGCCTCGCGGAGCCGGCCCTGCTCGAGCAGACATCCGCCGAGCTCGCTCTCGGCCTCGGCGACGGTCCATGGATCCGCGGGCGGTGCGGTGCGGTTGATCGCGATCACCTCGTGCAGCAACCCCTCGGCCTCGCGCAGCCCGGCCGGGGCGTCCTCGGCATCGAGGACGGTGGCCAGGTTCTCGCGGACGAAGCGGATGCGCACGTCGGTCGCCGGCACCTTGGGGTCCAGGATGGCGAGCGCGCGCCGGTTGTCGCGCTCCGCGGCCGGCAGGTCCCCGAGGACGCGGTGGATCTCGGCGATGTTGGCGAGGTCGAGCGCCACCTGGGGGTGCTTGCCGCCGAGCACCTTCTCGTGGATCGCCAGCGCGTCCTCGTCGAACGGCACCGCCTCTCTGTACTTCCGCTCGGCGACCAGGGTCGCGCCGACGTTGCCCTCGAGCAACGCGATGTCGGGGTGATCGGGGGGCAACGCCTTGCGGTAGGTGGCGAGCGCGGCGCGAAACGAGCGTTCGGCGCCCGCGAGGTCGCTCCGGCGCACCGCGAGCAGCGCCAGGTTGGACCGCATCGGCACGACATCGAGCGTGTCCGGTCCCTCGACCTTGGTGCGGATGGCGATCGCGCGCTCGTAGGCCGCCTGGGCGTCGGCATAGTCGCCGAGGTGGCTCTCGGCGTTGCCGAGATCGTTGAGGAGCTGCGCGACGTTCAGGCTCTCGGGTCCTTCCGCCTTCTCGTAGATCGCGAGGGAGCGCTCGAAGTCGGGCTTCGACTCGGCGTCCTGGCCGCGGCTCTGCAGCAGGAGACCGAGGCTGCGCAGCGTGTCCGCCACCGGGACGCTCGCAGCCCCGAACACCGCCGTGCGCGTCCGCAGCGCCTCCTCGAGCAGCGGCTGGGCACGGTCGAACAGACCGAGGCTCGAGTAGACGTCGCCCATGGTGTCGACCAGCGTGGCGCGCACCTCGGGATCCATGGTCCGGTTGGCGCGGATCTGCGCGGCGCCCTTGTCCAGCAGCTCGCGGGCCGTGATCGTGGTGCCGCGCGCCTGGTCCGGCCGGGAGACGCGGAAGAGCTTGACGAGGAAAGCCGAGACTTGACCCGCGATCACCGCCTGGCGGTTGGCGCGGTCGCGCTCGAGGGCGATCCGGCGCGCCTGCACCGCCATCGCCCCGGCCACGCCCACGAGCAGGACGGCGAGTGACGCCGCCACCGCGAATCCGACCTTGTGGCGGGAGACCGCCTTGCGAAGCTGGTAGACAGTGCTGGGGGCCTGCGCGACGATCGGCTGGTTGTTGAGGTAGCGGCGGACGTCCTCGGCAAAGCCCGCGGCGCTCTGGTAGCGCCGCTCCGCGCGCTTCTCGAGCGCCTTGCCGACGATCGTCTCGATCTCGCGGCCGGCCAGCGACCGGCCGGGCAGCCGGCCGCGCAGCCGCGGCGGTTCGTGGCAGATGATGCGGGCGGCCTCGGGGAGGCTCGCCCGGCGCACGTCGTACGGCAGCTCCCCCGCGAGCATCTCGTACAGGATGACGCCGAGCGAGTAGACGTCGGTGCGCAGGTCGATCTGGTCGGCGTCACCGCGGATCTGTTCCGGGCTCATGTACGGCACGGTGCCGCGAATCGTTCCCGCCTCGGTCGCCATGCTCGCGGCCGCGCCGTCCTCGTCCACGATGCGCGCCAGGCCGAAGTCGAGCACCTTGACGCCGGGCACCGCCGCACCGGCTCGCGACGGCGCCGTCGCCGTTTCCTCCTGCACGAGGATGTTGGTCGGCTTGAGGTCGCGGTGGATGACGCCGTGCTGGTGCGCATACGCCACGGCATCGCAGATCTGGAGGAACAGCTCGAGCCTGGCGCGGACGCCGGCGCGGTCACGGGCCGCTGGGCCCTCCACGGCGAGAAATTCGTCCAACCTCCTCCCCTGGACCAGCTCCATCGCGAAGAAGTGCTGCCCGTCGTCGGTCCGGCCGGCCTCGTAGATGGCGGCGATCCCCGGGTGGCGGAGGCGCGCGAGCGCCTGGACCTCGCGCTGGAACAGGCGTACCGCGGTTTCGTCCACGTAGGCCCCGCCGCGGATGATCTTGAGGGCGACCTCGCGCCGCGGGTTGGCCTGCAGCGCCTCGTAGACCACGCCCATGCCGCCTTCGCCGAGCCGCCGGAGGAGGGTGTAGCCGCCGATCGCGATCGGTTGAGCCGGCGCCCGGCTCGGCCCGGCCGGCCGCGCCGAGTCGGGCTGCACGTGGGAGGGTGCCAAGGTCGGGTCGTCGGGTCGCAGCGTCCGGTCCATTGTCGGGTGCGTCCTACGGCGACGGTAAACACGCCGGCACCGCCAGGAAATTCCGCGATCGCGGCGCGTAAAACAAGGGCGGGCGCCTGCGCGCCCGCCCGAGACAACTCAATGAAGAACCCGGCTACTTGGAAGGATGCGAGGCCTTGAGCAGCGCGACCATCGGGTCGCCGTCGTAGCCGAGCGCCTTCCAATCCATACGCCCACCTGGAGCGTGGCAGTCCAGGCAGGCGAGGGCCTGCTTGGCCGGCTCCACCTCGTGGAAGATCCCCATGTAGCGCTCGGTGTCGGTCCAGCTGTACTTGGCGTCCTTGACGCCGTACATGTCGAGCGCCGCGTGCTTGACCGCCTCGTCGATCTTGCCGTTGGCGAAGAACTCCTCGACGACGATCGGGATGATGAAGTTCTTGCCGTCGAGCACCGGCATTTTGGCGCGATGGAGCTTGAACGGGAAGATCCGCGCCTTGGGGTCGCTGCGGTCGCCCTGCGGCAACATCATGCCCACGGCGCCGTTGGCGAGGCGCTTGACCGGCTGGTCCGGGAGCTGCTCCCAGGTGGTGCCGTTGTACCACGCGTACACCGGCACGACGTTCTTGCTCATCGTGATCGTCGCGCTCCACTTGTCGAGCTCGGCGTTGTACGACGGTTTCGACCAGTCGCGCACCATGTCGGTGGCGTCCTGCTTGGCGAAGGTCGGCACGTGGCAGGTGGTGCAGTAGACGCGCTGGGCGTGGAAGTTCAACACCTCGGCCTTGTGCGGCGCCGAGCCGTGGCAGTCGGCGTCGGCGCACGACAGCGGCTTGCCGGGCTCGTCGGTCCCCGACAGGTCGCTGCCGCGGCCGCGCACGCGGTGGTCCTCGCCCGCGTGGCAGTCGGTGCACTGCAGGTTGGCGCCGTCGCTGCCCATGTGGACGTCGAACGCCTTGTCGGTGTCCGCCAGCGCGTACTCGATGTCGCCGCGCTTGAAGTTCGGCCCGCCGCCGGAGCCCGCGTGGCAGCGCAGACAATTGGTCTTCGTCGGCAGGCTGATCCGCTTCGACACCGAATCCATCCCCTCCTGGTTCTTCCACAGCACCGGCTTCCACGACCAGGAGCCGTCCGCGTTCTCGTAGAGGTCGCGCTGGTAGCCGGACGCGTGACAGATCAGGCAGTCGATGTTCTCGAGCTGCGCCTGCGAGATCTTCTCCTGCGGCAGCGCGCCCAGGCCGGCGTGGCACTGCGAGCACCCCTTGGTCAGGATCTCGCCGCGCGAGTTGCGCACCAGGCCGATCCAGTTGCTCTTGGGGTTCGTGCAAAAGTCGTTGATCGTGTTCAGCTTGCCGAGCTTCTTTCCGTGCGAGTTGACGATCTGGGGGGCGTTGCCCTGCCACTGGTAGTGCTGCGAGTGGAAGAACGAGGTGGCCTCCTTCGCGTGGCACTTCAGGCACGTCTTCGTTCCCTCGTAGTGCTCGAAGTACTTCTGGTGTGAGTACTCCTTGGCGTGCGCCGCCCCGGCCAGCAGCCCGACCGACGCCACAACGACGGTGATCGCTCTCATGTCAGTCCTCCAAAGACCGGCGTACTACCGGGAGTCAGGGCCCGGAGCCGATCGGTTGCGACCGCGCGATCTGTGTTTGCCCAATGATACCGCGGTCGCGCCATCTCGACTCGGGCCCCGACTCCCTGCCGGGACTCCCCCCGCTAGAACCTCGCCGTCATCGACAGCGTCCACATCTTGGCCTTGTCGTACGTCGGGAAGCCGAGCACCGGCGTGCTGTCGAGCTTCTTCGGCGACCCGATGTGCCAGCCCGAGCCCGAGTAGTCGTAGGTGTAGTCGATGTACCCGAGCCGCACCAGGAAACGCGGGTTGATCTTATGGATGACGTACGCCTCGATCACGTGACCGCGGGTCGCGGTCTTCGGCGCGATGATGTCGTCCTGCGCCGGCGTGAAGTTGAACCAGTACTGCGAGCCGTGGTTGTACTCCGCCCCGACCATCGTCCGGCCGTCGTTGAACGAGTACCGGGCGCCGGCGTAGTACATCGTGCCGCTGTGCTCCTTCGGCACCTCGAACGGGTCCGAGAACAGGCCGCCGAACGGCCCCGTGACGCCGTTGGGATGGCTCTTGTCGTAGTTGACGTTGACGAACCAGTCCACCGGGCCGTCGCGGCGTTGCAGCACGACCCCCGCGATGTCCATGTCGCCGAGGTTGGCCGACGGGGTGAAGCGCATCACCACCGGGCCGCCGACCGGCGCGCCGGTGATCGGGTTGTTCGGCAGGACGATGAGGCCGTTGAACCCGTCGGTCAGGTTGAAGGCGCGGGCGACCGTCGTCTGGATCAGCATCTCGTCGGAGTTGTAGATGTCCCAGTTGAGGCCGAGGAAGTCGGCGTCCTTGAGGCGATCGGCCGGCTGCTGCAACTGCTGGCCATTGCCGAAGCCGCTCTCGAAGCCGCGGCCGTAGCACAGGCGCACCGTCGAGGTGTCGCTCAGGTGGTAGCCCGCGGTGATGCCGTCGAACTGGAAGTCGATCAGCGACCCCATCGGCGTGCCGCCGCGCATCTCGCCCTGGCGCAGGTTCATCGGCGGGCCGCCGGTCGAGGGCCGGCGGCCGATCGAGAGGTACAGCGCCGTGCCGCCGATGTTGTCCCAGTCGAAGTACGCCCGCTCGACGCGGAGGATGTCGGAGTTCGGGACGGTGCTGGTGTTGCCGTCGATGTCGAAGCTGTTCGACTGGCCGTTGAAGACCTGCACCGCGGTCGAGTCGCCCCACACCTTGTACATCGCCAGTCGCCCGGCGAACTTGACGTTGTCGGCGACGTCGGAATCGAAGTTGAAGCGCAGCCGGCTGGTGTAGAGGATCGAGTTGTTGACGTCGTAGCCCTTGGTGTACGCGGCGGGCATCAGCATCTGCATCAGCCCCGCCTGCATCTGCGGCGGGAAGCCGCCCATGTACTGCTTGAGCTGCGCGAACGTCAGGTTGCTGGTGAAGTAGAG
>JAJXUY010000137.1 GCA_021782525.1 Acidobacteriota bacterium
CGGGCGAACAAGGCGGCGCTCGTCCCCGTGATCGAGCGGTTGTGCGGCTTCGCGGTCGACCCCGCCTCGCTGTTCGACGTGCAGGTCAAGCGCATGCACGAGTACAAGCGGCAGCTGCTCGCGGCGATGCACATCATCGCGCTCTACCGCCGCGTCAAGGCCGACCCGTCGGCCGCGCTGGTGCCGCGCACGTTCATCTTCAGCGCCAAGGCGGCGCCCGCGTACCGCATGGCCAAGCTCACGATCCGCCTAATCAACGGCATCGCCGACGTGGTCAACCGCGACCCCGACGTCGCCGGACGGCTGCGCGTCACGTTCATCCCCGACTACCGCGTGACGATCGCCGGCCTCGTCATCCCGGCCGCCGATCTGTCGGAGCAGATCTCGACCGCGGGGATGGAGGCGTCGGGCACCGGCAACATGAAACTGGCGCTCAACGGCGCGCTCACGATCGGCACGCTCGACGGCGCCAACATCGAGATCCGCGACGCGGTCGGCGAGGAGAACATCTTCATCTTCGGCCACACCGTCGCCGAGGTCGCCGAGCTGCGCGGCAGCGGCCGCTACGACCCCTGGGAGCTGTACCGCGCCGACGCCGAGCTCGCCGGCGTGATCGACGCCCTCGCCGACGGCACGTTCGCGGGGCCGGACGCCGGACCGCTGCGCGAGATCTGGTCGGCGCTGATGGAGCACGGCGACCGCTTCATGCACCTGGCGGATTTCCGGCCCTACCTCGAGGCGCAGGCGCGCGCCGCCGCGCTGTTCACCGAGCCGCGAGCGTGGGCCGCGAAGGCGATCCGCAACGTCGCCGCGATGGGTTCGTTCTCCTCCGACCGGGCGATCCGCGAGTACGCGCGCGAGATCTGGGGCCTGGTACCGGTGCCGCCGACGCCAGGCGCGGGGCCGACGGTCTAGGAGCGGTAGCGCTCGCGGATCGTGGGGATCAGGTACTCGGCGAAGGCGCGCGCGAAGTCGTAGCGCGGGGCGTACCCCCAGTCGCGCCGCGCCGCCGAGTCATCGACGTCGGCGGGCCACGCGTCCACGATCCCCTGGCGCTTCACGTCGACCTCGTAGGTGATCTCGGCGCCGGGGAACGCCTGCAGCACCACCGACCGGACCTCCTCGGCGGAGGGGTTGAACGCGCCGACGTTGTAGACGGTGTGGGTCAACGTCTCCCGCGGCGCCGCGGCGAGGCGGAGCAGCGCCTCGACGCCGTCCGGCATCGCCATGAACGGGATGCGGGTGTCGGGACGAACGAAGCACGGGTAGGGCTTGCCCTGGGCGGCGGCGTGGATCATCTCCGGGGCGTAGTCCGAGGTGCCGCCGGAGGGCACGGTCACCGCGGAGATCAGGCCGGGGAAGCGGACGCTACGGAAGTCCACCTTGCCGGAGGCCGGCCCGGCCGCGAGCTGCTTGTAGTGCTTCGCGTAGTAGCGCCCCATGTGCTCGCAGTAGAGCTTGTTGCAGCCGTACATCGTGGTCGGCTTGGTCCACTCGTTCTCGGTGACCTTGCCGGTCGCCGCCTTGGTCGCGACGTCGGGCAGCCCGTACGCCGCGATCGACGACGGGTAGAGGAAGCGCACCCGCCGGCCGTGCGACTCGCCCTGCTTCTGCGCGAACTCGAGCAGGTTCATCGTCCCCTCGACGTTGACCTGGTGCGCCGCCATCGGCGTGAACTCGCTGCGCGTCGAGAGCAGCGCCGCGAGGTGGAACACGGTGTCCACCTCGTACTCGGAGAGGATGCGCTCGAGCAGGCTGGTGTCGAGGATCGAGCCGATGAACTCCTGCTGCACGAGCTTCCCGAGCTCCGGGTCGAGCGACTTCACGTCGAGGGTGATGATCGGCCGCTCGGCGTCGCTCGCGAGCGAGCCGATCAGGCCGTGGCCGATCTCGCCGGAGGCGCCGGTGATGAGCACGACGGGCTTGCGCAGCATGAGGGTCCTCCCGGCCGGCGCGCGCTGGCGGCCGGCCATCGAACGTGAAACTTAGCACAACCGCTGTCCGCACCGAAGAAGAAGTGGAAGGAGGAAGACGTGAGAAGGGAGAAGGGAGAGGAAAAGCAAAGAAGCGCGGAAACGTGGCCGGCGCCTGTCTCTCCTCTCCCGTCTTCCCTCTTCCCCCTCACTTTCTCCCCGAACTCTTCACCGGCACTCTCGACGTGCGCAACTACGCGACCGTGACCTCCCGGCACAGGTAGACGTCCTGGATCGCGTGCAGCAGCTCGATCCCCTGCGCCATCGGCTTCTGGAACGCCTTGCGGCCGGAGATCATCCCGGAGCCGCCCGCGCGCTTGTTGACCACCGCGGTGAGCACGGCCTGCGCGAGGTCGTTCTTGCCCGAGGCGCCGCCCGAGTTGATCAGCGGCGAGCGGCCGAGGTAACAGTTGGCCACCTGCCAGCGCGTCCACTCGATCGGGTTGTCGGCGGTGAGCGTGTCGTAGACGAGCGGATTGGTGTAGCCGAACTTGATCGCGCCGTAGCCGTTGTTGCACTCGGGCGCCTTCTGCTTGATGATGTCGGCCTCGATCGTGACGCCGATGTGGTTGGCCTGGCCGGTGAGGTCGGCGGCGGTGTGGTAGTCGACGCCGTCCTTCTTGAACGCCGGGTTGCGCAGGTAGCACCAGAGCACGGTGAACATCCCGAGCTCGTGCGCGTGCGCGAACGCCTGCGAGACCTCCTCGATCTGGCGGCGCGACTCGGCCGAGCCGAAGTACACCGTGGCGCCGACGCCGGCGGCACCGAGGTCGAACGCCTGCTCGACGCTGGCGTACATCGTCTGGTCGTAGGTCAGCGGGTAGGTCAGCGTCTCGTTGTGGTTGAGCTTGAGGATGAACGGGATCTTGTGGGCGTACCGGCGCGCCACCGAGCCGAGCACGCCGAGCGTCGAGGCGACCGCGTTGCAGCCGCCTTCGAGCGCGAGGCGCACGATGTTCTCGGGGTCGAAGTACGCCGGGTTGGGGGCGAACGACGCCGCCCCCGAGTGCTCGATCCCCTGGTCGACCGGGAGGATCGAGACGTAGCCGGTCCCCGCCAGCCGCCCGCCGTTGAAGACGGCCGCGAGGTTGCGCAGCACGTTGGCGGGACGGTCCGACGGCGCGACGACGCGGTCGATGAAGTCGGGGCCGGGGAGGTGCAGCATCTCCTTGGAAATCCCGCGGCAGGCGTAGTCGAGCAGCGTCGCCTTGTCGCCCAGGTGGGTGCGGATCGCGTCGATCATGGTGGCCTCCAGCAGCGCCATTTTACCGCCGCGTGGCGTCCGGGTGTGTCAGGCCTCCTCGGGCGGGGCGAGCCGCAGCGCCGCGAGCGCGGCGGCGAACTCGGGAGGCAGCGGCGCGGTCACGATCAGCTCCGGGTTGGCGGGGGTCGGCGGCAGGTGCAGCCGCCAGGCGTGCAGCAGCGTGTGGCCGGGGTCGAGCAGGCGCCGCAGCTCCGGGTCGCGGACGCCGCGGTGGCGCGGCCCGCCGTAGAGGTCGTCGCCGACGACCGGGTGGCCGGCGTGGGCGAGGTGGACGCGGAGCTGGTGGGTGCGTCCGGTGGCCGGCTCGAGGCGCACGAGCGACACCCCGGCGGCTCGCCCGACCACGCGGTAGGCCGTGGCGGCGGCGCGCCCCGCCGGGTCCACCCGCATCCGGCGGCGGTCGGAGCGGTCGGGCCCGAGCGGCTCCGTCCAGCGCCCCTCCGCCGGCCGCGGGCGGCCCCACACCAGCGCCAGATAGAGCTTGCCCACCGTTCGCGCGGCGAAGGCGCGCACCAGCTCGCGGTGCGCGTCCTCGTCGCGGGCGAGGAGCACGACGCCGGAGGTGCCGACGTCGAGCCGGTGCACGAGCCGCAACCCGGCGTCGAGGCCGTGTGCGTCGCGCTCGCCGGCCGGCAGCGCCGCGAGCAGGCGGGCCACCGCCGCGCCCGGCTCGGCGCGCCGGGTGGCGAGGCTGACGCCGGCCGGCTTGCCGAGCGCCACGAGGCGCTCGTCGGCGTACAGGACGGTGGCTGCCGGGTGCACGCGCGCAGCATGCCACGCCCGCGCCGCCGCGTCACCGGCGGCGCCGCGGTGGTACGGTGAGGCGGTGGACACCTGGGTCGTCCTCGTCTTCGCGTTCGTCTACGTCGGGATGGTGCTCGGCGAGATCCCCGGCCTCGCCCTCGACCGCACCGGGGTGGCGCTGCTCGGCGCGCTCGCCCTCGTCGCCTCCGAGCGGGTGACGCCGGCGGCCGCGTGGCGCGCGGTGGACGTGCCGACGCTGGCGCTGCTGTTCGGCCTGATGGTGGTCTCGGCGCAGTTCCGCCTCGGGGGGTTCTACACCTGGGTGACGCGCCGGGCGGCCGGCGCCGCAGTCTCGCCGCCGGTGCTCCTCGCGCTCGTGATCGCCGTGGCCGGCGGGCTGTCGGCGGTGCTCGCCAACGACATCGTCTGCCTGGCGGTGGCGCCGCTCCTCGTCGAGGGGTGCGCCCGGCGCGGCCTCGACCCGGTGCCGTTCCTGCTCGCCCTCGCCGCCGCCGCCAACGTCGGCTCCGCGGCGACGCTGATCGGCAACCCGCAGAACATGCTGATCGGGCAGACGCTGCACCTCTCGTTCGCCGGCTACCTCGGCGACGCGGTGGTCCCCGCGCTCCTCGGCCTCGGCGTGGTGTGGGCGGTGGTGGCGGCCTCGGCGCGCGGCGCGTGGCTGCGGCCGACCGCGGTGCCGGCGGTCGAGGGGGTGAGCCTGAACCGCTGGCAGACCGGCAAGGGCCTGCTCGTGCTCGGCCTGCTCCTGCTCGGCTTCCTCTTCGCGCCGCTGCCGCGCGAGGTGCTCGCCCTCACCGCGGCGGCGGTGCTGCTGACCAGCCGGCGGATGGCGTCGCGCGACCTCCTCGGGCTGGTCGACTGGCACCTGCTCGTGCTCTTCGTCGGGTTGTTCGTGGTCAACTTCGCGCTCGCGGACTCGGGGACGCTGGCGGCGGCGACGCAGGCGCTGGCGCGCCGCGGCGTCGAGGTCGCCCGCCCCGGCGTGCTCTTCCCGCTCACCGTGGTGCTCTCCAACCTGGTCTCCAACGTCCCGGCGGTGATGCTGCTGCTGCCGCAGGCGAAGGGCGCGCTCGCCGGACCGCTGCTCGCCCTCGCGTCCACCTTCGCCGGCAACCTGATCATCGTCGGCTCGGTCGCGAACATCATCGTGGTGGACCAGGCGGCGCGCCTGGGCGTGCGCATCGGCTGGCGGCAGCACGCCCGCGTCGGCGTCCCGGTGACCGTCGCGACGCTGGCGATCGCGGCCGCCTGGCTGGCCCTCGTCGCCCGCTGAACCGCCGCCGAGGTGCCCGGCGCCGACCCCCTTGACAACATCGATTCTTGCCCTATCTTTAACTCGAGTATGGATACGGTCGTCTCACCT